>CAJOFW010000142.1 GCA_905234005.1 uncultured Oscillospiraceae bacterium | reverse complement strand
ATGGGGCGGCCCTCGGCATTATGACGAGCAAGCGCCTCCAGGATTTCCGTGGGGCAGCTCTTCCCCGGTGCGCTTTCATAGGACGCCTGCGTATCACCGCGCTCCTGCCGACACATGGCTTCCTCGTCGATCAGAATGCAGGACAACCAGAAATTGGGTTCCGTGTTTTCCTCGTCGTATGGATTCATCGTGACCGGCAGATCACGGAAGCCATCCCGATAGCGCATATAGATTGCGCGCTTCTGCGCGATATGCTCATAGAGATACGGGAGCTGACCGCGAACAATACCGGCGATGACATTGCTCATACGGTAGTTATACCCCAGCTCCGTGTGCTGGTACCAGGGGGCCGGTTCCCGTGACTGGGTGGACCACTTCTGCACCCTTTGCGCCGCCGTTTCGTCGTCGGTGAGGAGCATACCGCCCGAGGAGCCTGTGATGATCTTGTTGCCGTTAAAGGAAATGCAGCCGGGCTGTCCAAAGGAGCCTGTCTGTCTGCCCTTATAGCGTGCGCCGAACGATTCCGCCGCGTCCTCAACAAGCGTCGCGCCATGCGCCGCGCAGATGGATGTGATCTCATCGAGTCGCGCCGGCGTGCCGTACAGGTGTGCCAGCACAACGGTGCGAACATCCGGATATATTGAAAACGCCCGCTCCAACGCCGCGGGATCCATGTTCCATGTATCACGTTCCGAATCAATAAATACAGGCACGCCGCCCTCGTAAACCACGGGGTTTACCGTGGCGTCGAACGTCAGATCGGAACAGAAAACACGCTCGCCGGAAGTTACGCCGGCCAGTTTAATCGCCATGTGCAGCGCTGCCGTGCCGCTTGACAGTCCCACAGCGCGGCGGCAGCCAACCAGCTCCGCGACAATGCGTTCCGTCTCGTTGATATTCTCTCCCACCGTGGACATCCAGTTTGTCTCAAACGCCTCGGTCATATACCGAAGCTCGTCCCCGTGCATCGTGGGCGAAGAGAGCCACAGCTTTGTCTGAAAGGGTGCGCTGTTCACAATTGTGCTCCTTGACCTGTCAATCCGTTTGAAAAACGGCTGTATTCTCCCCCTCCGGGTGGTAGGTGCTGACGATCTCGCGTGTCAGCTCGCGGATATCCTCCGCGTTGTTGTACGCCGCCTCCATGAGCGCCGGGAGCTTTTCGAGAAGCTCGTCCGCGTCGAAGTCGATCGGCTTGGCTATGTGGATGAGATGATTGGCCGTCGTGGACAAGCCCTCCTCGGCCATCAGCTTTTCCTCGTACAGCTTCTCGCCGGGACGCAGGCCGGTGTAGATGATTTTGATGTCCTCGTCGGGCTTATAGCCGCTGAGCTTGATGAGATTGCGGGCGAGTGTGTCGATCTTCATCGGCTCGCCCATGTCGAGGACGAATATCTCCCCGCCCTTCGCGTATGCGCCGGCCTGGAGAATCAGGCTGACGGCCTCCGGGATCGTCATGAAATAGCGGATGATGTCCCTGTGCGTGACCTCCACCGGCCCGCCCTTCGCGATCATCTTTTTGAAGAGCGGCACGACCGAGCCGTTGCTGCCGAGGACGTTGCCGAAGCGCACGGCGACAAATTCGGTATGCACGCCGCGATTCTCCGGGACGCCGCCGCAAACGGCGGGACGACACGCGCAGATTTGCGCCGCGTCCTCGTGCGCGCACAGAACCGGAAGCTCGTCCTCCCGGTGTGTGCGGAGCTTTCTGTCGAAGAGCTGGATGATCATCTCGCAGATGCGCTTCGACGCGCCCATGATGTTTGTCGGGTTCACGGCCTTGTCCGTGCTCACAAGCACAAAGCGTCCGCAGCCGTATCGCATGGCCGCGTAGGCGGTCTTGTAGGTGCCGAACACGTTGTTCTTGATCGCCTCGCACGGGCTGCCCTCCATGAGCGGGACGTGCTTGTGCGCGGCGGCGTGGTAGACAATATCGGGCCTGTATTTCGCGAAAATCTGTTCAATGCGGCGCGAATCCCGGACAGAGCCGATCTCCACGACGAGATCGACGTCCGGCGTCTCGTGCCGCAGCTCCTGCTGGATTTCGTAGGCGTTGTTTTCGTAGATGTCGAATATGACAAGCCTGGCCGGGCTGTGTCCGGCGATCTGCCGGCAAAGCTCGCTGCCGATGGAGCCGCCGCCGCCCGTCACGAGAATGACCTTCCCGGCGAGGGAGGCGCAGATCTCCTCGGTGTTGACCTCGATCGGGTCGCGGCCCAGCAGATCCTCGAGCGCCACATCGCGCATTTCGGAGACGCAGATCTCGTCGTTCACGAACTGGTAAAAGCCGGGGAGGTTTTTCAGCGCGCAGCCTGTCTCGCTGCAGATGCTCAGGATATCCCGCCGCGTTTTTGCGTCGGCGCTCGGAATGGCAAAATAGATTTTGTTGATGCTGTACTTTTCGACGTTTTTGAGGATATCATCCCGCCCGCCCACGATGGGCACGCCGTCGAGAAAGCGCCCCCACTTGTTCGGGTTGTCGTCGATGATGCAGCACGGGCGGTCGGATATGTCCCCGGAGCGGGCCATATCGTGCAGAATGAGCTGTCCGGCGGAGCCGGCGCCGATCAGCATGACGCGGCCGGCGGACTGATCCGTCCGGCTCATCCGTCGGCGCAGCGAAAGATACACGCGGTAGGAAAACCGGCTGGCCAGCACCAGCATAAACATCAGGATCGAGCCGCCGAAGTAATACGACAGCGGCATTCTGTGGTACAGCAGCGTGATGCCGGCAATGTGGAGGACGATCACCGCAAGACAGCCGAGGGTGATGCGCACAAGCTCGGGAAAGCCCGCGTACTGCCATATACACCGGTACAGACGGAAGAGCCAGAACACCGCGATCGTGCACACGATGAGGATCGGCATAAAGCCGTACAGCGGCTTCAGGTATTCCGGCGGAATCATCGAGTAGCGGCAGTCGAACCGTATCCAGAGAGCGAAAAAGCTGCTGAAGCTCACCGCCGCCGCGTCGTAGACCATGAGAAGAGCCGCGACGATATGCCATCGTGCGATATGCAGCCTGTCGCTGATCGCACGCAATACCTTGTCCATGGGCTTCACCTCTCTGATCTGCCTGGCCTTGCGGGCCGCTACTGTGTGTCCGTCTCCGTAAAGAACAGGGAGATCACAAGCTCACGCAGCGCGCTCTCATCCACATAAAACTCCATGTAATCGTCACCGGCGACAGCCTCGCCCTCCGGTGTTACGATGCCGGCAAGCTCGCAGCCCTCCAGCAGCCGGCTGTAGCTCAGCCACGTCTCCAGCGAGCAGTCGGACACGATGTAGTCGTTGACGGAGAAATACGCCTGCTGATAGAACATCGGATCCGTCTCCGCCCTGGCCTGAAGCTGCTCGAGCAGCGCCGAGATATACTGGCGCTGGCGCTGCATACGGCGCAGGTTCGAGCCGCTCTCGACCATATCCTGCCGCGCCCGGACAAAGGTCAGCGCGTGATCGCCCATGAGCGTCACGGTCGTGCCCATCACGAGCGTGTCGTCCACGCCGGTGAAGTCGTCCAGGACGCGCAGTGTCACGCCGCCCGCGAGATCGTTCAGGATCGGAACGGCGTTCATCGTCAGCGCGATGTAGTTGTCGATCGGAATGTTGCAAAGCAGCGAGGACACGGCGTTGACCGTATTCTCGCAGCTCTCCTCAAGGCCGTTGCCGTAGGTGTGCGCAAGGGCGAGCTGCTGGTACGCCGTGCCGAAATATTCGCCGAACAGGTTCAGCATGGGCACGTCCGTCATGGTGTCGCGGTTGAGCTGCAGGAGCGTATAGAGCTTCTCGTCGTTGTCGATGACAACGAGCGTCATAAAGTCCGCCTGCGAGGTGTTGCGGCCCGTATCGGAGGTCTCGATCTCGAAGTCGTCCACGCCGATGATGAGAAGCGTCGTGATGTCCTCGTTCAGCGCGTACATCCTGCCGTTGTAATACAGGGTCGCGGCGGACGCGCCGTCGTCGTCCCCGGGGGAGATCGTCTCGGCGGTGTTTGCCGCGCCGCCGTTTGCCGTCATGCTGGCCGCGGTGCCCGCGCCCTCCGGTGCGACGTTGAACTTCTCCTCGAGCCTGTCGGCCGCGATCCAGCAGGCGGCCGCGCCGCCAGCAAGGACGACAAGCACAGCGAGGCCGATAATCCACTTCTGCGTGCGCCTGTCAAGTCTGCTCAAACGGCCGTCCCTGCGTTCTTTCCGGGAGCGCCTTCTGCCGGAGCTGTGGGATCTGTGAGTGCTGTGGTGTTTTTCCGTTGATGAATAATGTTCCATCGGCATTGTACCTATTATTCAATAATCCTGCCGCAAGGTGAGTCGCAGCAGGATTATTGGATGCTCACGTTACTTATGTGAAGTCTGCCATGAAATGTTGAATTTCGGTGTCAGCCTCTTCGGACGACACGGACGACTTTTACTCGCCGATGACAAACGCCACGGTGCCGGAATTCTGCAGGATCGCCTGATTGCCGCTGCTGCCGGTCACATCA
>CAJOFW010000141.1 GCA_905234005.1 uncultured Oscillospiraceae bacterium | reverse complement strand
GAGCTGATCCAGCTCTTCGACAAGGCCACGGGCCTGAACCTCATCTGGTACGACAGGGAATCCGCCGACGCCAACGCCCCCGTTTGCAAAAACTACGATCTGTGATATAATTCCCTATCATGGGCGGCTCCGTCTGCTCCTGCGGACAGGAGCCGCCCTTTCGCGGTAGAGAATTATTTTTTTAACATAAGGAGGCAAATCGTTATGGCTATCAATCGGATCGGCGTGTTGACCAGCGGGGGCGACGCGCCGGGCATGAACGCGGCGGTGCGGGCGGTCGTCCGCACGGCGCTGTCGTACGGCATCGAGTGCATCGGCATCCGCAGAGGCTGGCAGGGGCTGATAAACGGCGACTTTGTGCGGCTGGACAGCACGAGCGTCGGCCACACCCTGTCCCGCGGCGGAACCATCCTGTATACCGCCCGCAGCGACGACTTCATGACGGAGAAGGGACGTGAAAAGGCCGTCATGACCTGCAAAATGCTCGGGCTGGAGGGCATCGTCGCGATCGGCGGCGACGGGACGTTCCGGGGCGCGCTGGAGCTGTCCCGGCTCGGCGTCCCGGTCGTGGGCGTGCCGGCCACCATCGACAACGACGTGGGCTGCACGAACTACACCATCGGGTTTGACTCCGCGTGCAACACGGCCATCGAATGCATCGACAAGCTGCGTGACACCATGCAGTCGCATGAGCGCTGCTCGGTCGTGGAGGTCATGGGACGCAACGCCGGCTTCCTCGCGCTGTACGTCGGCATCGCCGTCGGCGCGACGGCGGTTCTGGTGCCGGAGCACGAGGTCAATATCGAGCGGGATGTGATCGAGCGCATCCGCGCCTCCCGTCTGGCCGGGAACACGCATTTCATGATCGTCGTCGCCGAGGGCGCGGGCAGCGCGCCGGAAATCGGCAGACTGATCAAGGAGGGCATCGGCATCGAACCGCGTGTGACGATCCTCGGCCACATCCAGCGCGGCGGAGCGCCGAACGCCCGCGACCGCGAGATCGCCACCCGTATGGGCTACTACGCCGTGATGGCCTTCGTGGAGGGGCGCGGCAACAGCATCATCGCCACCCGTGAGGGCGACATCGTAGAGCTGCCGATCGAGGAGGCGCTGTCCATGAAGAAGCACCTGCAGATGGAGCGCTACAAAATCATGGAGGCGATGCAGTTCAGCGCCTCCGTAACAAAGCGTGAAGGCCCGGGCTTCCAGACGCTCTGAACCTTTTTCCTGAAAGAAAAAGGTTCAAAAAGAACTCTGTATTCGCTGTCACGGCAAAAAGCCCGGAGGTCGTTTTGCTGTGCGATTTTCTGTCGGGAAAAAGCGCGGGCGCCGGGTTATCCGGCGTCGGATGGGTCGTCCGGCCAGATGAAGCGGCGGTTTATGGACTCGCCGCCGTCCACGACGATGCTCTGGCCGGTGCAGAAGCGGTTTTCGACCGTGAGGAAATACGCCCAGTCGGCGATCTCCTCCGCCGTCGCCCAGCGGCGCAGCGGCGTCTCGTCCATGATGCGCTCCCAGAGCGCCGGGTCGCGGATGACGCAGTCGTTCAGCGGCGTGAGGACGCCGCCGGGGTCGAGGCTGTTGCACGTCGCCCCGTATCGCGCCACGCGCAGGGCGACGTTTTTTGTGTACGCCACGACGCCGCCCTTGCTCGCGCAGTATTCGGGAAACTCCGAGCCTGTGTGGGCGCTGGCGGAGCCGATGTGCAGAATGGCCCGGATGCCGTCGCGGACGCCGAAGCGTTCGGTCATGCGGATGAGGGCGCGGAGGTTCACGTCGATGTCGTCCCCGTTCTGCGTACCGGCGTTGTTCACGAGGATGTCGACGTCCGGGATATTTGGGAGCCTGTCCGCGTCGCGCACGTCGGCCTGTATGTGCGTGTAGCGTTCATCGTCGATCGCGGGGCCCTGCAGGTCGATGCCGACGACGGCGTGGCCCTCACGCAGAAATCTTTCGGCGATGGCGCGGCCGATGCCCTGCGACGTGCCCGTGATCAGCGCCTTCACGGGGCGGCCTCCTGCCCGACGGCGTCGAGGTAGGCGCGGCCGACGTCCTCCTTGCGCCATTTCTGTACGATCCGGTAGCCGAAGGGGGAGAAGAGGATCTCCATGAGAAGCTCCGCCGTGGCCCCGGTCAGCGAGCACATGACGCACTGCAGAAGCGTCCAGTGGAAGCCGTCCCAGTACCTGGGGGCGAAGTACATGAACACGATGACCGCGAAGATCAGATTGTCCGAAAACTGACCGATCAGCGTGGAGATGTACGTCGCGGCGGCGAACGCGAGACGCCCGTCCCGGTTTTCGCGGAACAGCCGGCCGATCGCCCAGTTGAGGCGGTTGTTGATGAACGCCGACGAGAGGAACGCGACGGTGCTGCCCAAAAGGATGAACCACGTCCCGCCGAGGATGCTGTCGAACACGGTGTAATCGTCGGCGGTCGACGGGATGACGCTCGCGATGTAGAAGATCAGGCAGGTCAGAAGGTTGATGCAGCAGGCGAGGATCGAGATGCGGTTCGACGCCCGTGGGCCGAAGTGCTTTGTGATGACGTCCATGCACATGAACGACAGCCACGAGATCAGAATGCCGCCGTCGAGCGCGATCCAGTCGAGCTGCAGAAGCGTCTTGTTCGCGAGGAGGTTCATGCTGATGACGCTGACGGTGAAGAGCGTCACGACGATCGCGGGGATATTTTGCAGGAGCAGCGCCGTATCGCGCCGCTCCCGGATGAGCCATGCTTTGAGTTTTGTCATGTCGGTGATGCTTTCCCCCGGTTTATGATTTCCGATTCTGCGCCGCGTCCTGCTCCAGCGCGTCGGCCAGCTCGCCGAGCATGGTCTCGAACAGGGTGTTTTCCGCCGCCGTGTGACCGGCGGCGACGCGGCCGGCGGCCCGTTCGATGAACGGGTAGTCGGTGTTGTAGTACGAGTAAAACCGCCGGCCGACCGATACGCGGCTCTCCCGGCGGTCGGCGTCGGACGTCGTGCGGGTGGCGTAGCCCTTGGCGGCGAGGCTGTTGATTTTGTACGTCGCGTTCGGCTGCGACACGCCGAGCGTGTCCGCGAGGGCGCTGACCGTCGGGCTGCCGAGCAGATAGATCACGTCGGCGGTGTACGCCTCGGTCGCGCTCAGGGAGCCGGCCTTCTCACGGATGCGGCCGAACAGGGCGCGGTAGTGCTCGAGCCGGAAGCGCTCGTAAAGACGTTTGATTTTCTCGTAGAGCATGGAAAAAAGCCTTTCGGGCGCTCACAGGCCCCGGTACAGCTCGGGCCGCAGGACGGAGGGATCCTCCTTGCGGATGATTTCGTCGAGCATGGCGAGGATTTTGTCCCGGTCCTCCCGGAGCGTGCATTTGATGGGAAGATAATTCGACGCGTGGTTCGACGTGTAGTGCAGGCCGGACAGCTCGATGCGGCTGACAAGCTCGCGTGTCTCGAGCAGCGTCTCAAACGGGGTCTGCAGCGTAAGCTCGCCGCGCTGTACCTCGTCGTACAGCGGCGTGCCCTCGATGGCCATGAGCGTCATGGAGGACAGGTGCTTCGGCTGCATCTCGTTTATCATTTTCGCGGTCAGCTCCGCGTTTCGCAGCAGCGCCTCGCGGCCGCCGCCCTCAAGGCCGGTGATGATGATCGCCCAGAGGTCGAACCCCGCCGCGACGAGCCGCTGTCCGGCCTCGAGCATTTTCTCCGCGCCGACGCCCTTGCGGACATGGCGCAGCAGCGCGTCGTCGCCGGTCTCCACGCCGAGATAGGCGCGGTTGAGGCCGGCGTCCCGGATGGCTTTCAGCTCCTCCGGCGTCTTGCGCAGCGTCGAGAGGGGGCCTGCGTATGTCGTGACGCGGCGCAGGCGCGGAAACGCCCTGTACAGCGCTTCCAGCACCGTGAGCAGATAGTCCATCGGCAGGTTGATCGCGTCGCCGTCGCACAGAAACACGGTCTCGGTATCGCGGTACCAGGTGCCCTTCGCCATTTCGATGTCCTCGAGCACGTCGGAAAGCGGCCGGACGTGGTAATTCTTTGCCTTGTACATCGAGCAGAAGGTGCAGGTATTGTTTGAGCAGCCGACCGTGCACTGCAGAAGATAGCTCTTCCACTCGCCGGGCGGTCGGTAAATGTCGCCTTCGTAGCGCATAGTTTGGTATTATCCTCCTTGTTTTGGGGCATACTGACAGCCGAGGTGATCGCTTTGACTACACAATTGACGGCGGTATTTGACGACAGGGACGGGGCCGATCTCGCGCTCATGCGGCTGCGGCGCAACGGCATCGAGTATTCGGTCGCGTCGCTGCGGGCGCCGGAGCGGCGGGCGGCGTCGGATATGCCGCTCATCGGCATGAGCCCGGGCTACGGCCTCGCGGCGTCGGACGGGGTGTCGGCGGGGGAGATGTACGCCGCCGTGCTCGGCTCCAGGGCGGTATCGCGGCGCAGCATGGCGGCGCAGGGACAGGCCCGGCTGACGCTCGACGTGCGCTCCGATCAGGTGCTGCGGGCACGGGAGATCATCGCCACGGCGAAGGGACGGGTGTTATGAGCCGCCGCCCTTGATGCGTTCCCAGTATTTTTGGGCGGCCTGTTCGGTCTTGTTGTCGCCGTACTCGTAGTAGACCGTTCCGACAAGGCTGTCGGGAAGATACTGCTGCTCCACCCAGCGGCCGGGGTAGTCGTGCGGGTACAGATACCCCTGCTCGCGCTCGAAGCCCGCGCCGTCGGCGTGGACGTTTTGCAGCTCGCGGGGGATCGGCCCGGCCCTGCCCGCCTTCACGTCGGCCATCGCCGCGTCGATCGCCATGCAGCCGGTGTTGGATTTCGGGCAGGTGGCGAGGAATATGACCGCCTCGGCCAGCGGCAGCCTCGCCTCCGGCAGACCGAGCTGCAGCGCCGAATCGACGCACGCCTTCACGATCGGCACGGCCAGCGGGTACGCAAGGCCGATGTCCTCGCTCGCGGAGCAAAGGATGCGCCGGCACGCCCCGAGCAGGTCGCCGGTCTCGAGAAACCGCGCCAGATAGTGCACGGCGGCGTCCGGATCGGAGCCGCGCATGGATTTCATGAGCGCGGAGAGGATGTCGTAGTGCTCGTCGCCGTCGCGGTCGTAGTGCATGGAGCTTCGCTGCGTGACGGCCCGGGCGTCGGCCATCGTGAAGCGCAGAGCGCCGTCCGGCCCGGGCAGGGCGGTCGAATAGAGAAGCTCCACGGTGTTGATGCTCTTGCGGGCGTCGCCGCCGCAGGCGGAGGCGATGTAGTCGAGAACGCCGTCCTCGAGGGCGACGGTCACGCCGTCCCGCTCGCGCAGAAGGCGCAGGACACGCTCCTGCGCTTTTTTGACGTCCGCCGGACGCAGGGGCCTGAACTCGAAGACCGTGCTGCGGGAAAGAATCGCGTTGAACACGCAGAAATAGGGGTTTTCCGTCGTCGAGGCGATCAGCGTGATTTTGCCGTTTTCGATGAAATCGAGCAGCGACTGCTGCTGCTTCTTGTTGAAATACTGGATCTCGTCGAGGTACAGAAGCACGCCGTCGGGGGCGAGGAACGTGTCCAGCTCCTCGATGATGGCCTTGATGTCCGCGATGCCGGCGGTCGTCGCGTTGAGGCGGCGGAGCGGACGGTTCGACCGCTTCGCGATGATCCGGGCGACCGTCGTCTTGCCCGTGCCGGACGGGCCGTAGAAGATCATGTTCGGAATGCGGCCGCTGTCCGCGATGCGGCGGAGCATCCCGTCCGGGCCGAGAATGTGCTCCTGCCCGGCCACCTCGTCGAGCGACTGCGGGCGCAGATCGTCCGCGAGCGG
>CAJOFW010000140.1 GCA_905234005.1 uncultured Oscillospiraceae bacterium | reverse complement strand
CTCCCGGCGATTTTTCCGCCGCACAATGCATCGCCGCACAAATCCCTCTTCGATACGAAAAATCCCGAAAGCCAAAGGCTTTCGGGATTTCATGACCTGGCGGGGATTCGAACCCCGGACCCACTGCTTAAAAGGCAGTTGCTCTGCCTACTGAGCTACCAAGTCGTGTGGCAGGGACGGCGGGATTCGAACCCACTATATCGGAGTCAAAGTCCGGTGTGTTACCGTTACACTACATCCCTATGGATGCCGCCATCCGCAGACAGAATAAAATGGGGTGGGTAATGGGACTCGAACCCACGACACCCGGAACCACAATCCGGTGCTCTAACCAACTGAGCTATACCCACCATAAACGCTATGAAATTGGTACGCCAGGAGGGACTCGAACCCCCGGCCTACTGCTTAGAAGGCAGTTGCTCTATCCACCTGAGCTACTGGCGCATATCGAACGCCCGGCCCTCGGGATGGAGCGGGCGATGGGAATCGAACCCACGTCCCCAGCTTGGAAGGCTGGTGCACTAGCCGTTGTGCTACGCCCGCAAGCTTCGCTCACAAGCTTAATGATGCGATTGTCAATAGGTTTTCGGCCAAATATTTCAAATTATTTTCGGCTCCGCGCCGTCGGCGCCGTCGTCGGCGCGGCGGATGAGGCGGATGACGCCGGCCTCGTCGAGGCTCTGGACGATGGCGCACAGGATGGGCAGACCCAGAAGGCCCACGCCGCCGAACAGCTTTGAGCCGACAAACATCGCGATCAGCGTGACGAGCGGATGCAGCCCGACCTGCCGCCCGACGATACGCGGCTCGATGACCGACCGCACGACGATCTCCACAAGCCATATCACGGCAAGCCCCGCGCCCATGAACGTGCGTCCGCCGAGCAGCGTGACGACGGCCCACGGCACGAGGATCAGCCCCGCGCCGACGATCGGGAAGATGTCGAACACCGCGATCGCGAGCGCGATAAGGCAGGCGTTCGTCTGTCCGAGGAGCAGAAGCCCCAGGAATATCTCCGCGAACGTCACGGCCATGATGATGCCGTAGCTGCGGCCGTATTTGCGCAGCACCCGCCCCAGCGCCGCCTTCGCCTCGCTGACGACATGGCGGGGCCGCTCCGGAACCTGACGCAGCATAAAGGCCGTCACACGCGGAAAATCCGCCGTCATGAATACCGTCGCGATCACGCAGACGAGCGTGGACAGCAGTCGGCTCGGCAGCTTCGTCACCCAGCCCGACAGCGTCGACACGGCGTCCATGGACGCGTTTGTGACGGCGGCGCCGATCGAGGTCACGACGTCCGGCAGCGCGGTGTTCACAAGCTCGTACAGCTCGGGACTGACGCGGTTTGCGAGCGTCTCAAGCGTGCGGGCGAGGTTCTCAAGGCCGGGCCTGAGCGCGTCCTCGTACAGCGAGGGCAGCAGCACGGCCCAGTCCGCGATCAATGACGCGCAGCGGCTCGTCACGAGCACGGCGATCCCGCCGAGCAGCGCGAAAAACACGATCAGGCACAGCGCCGCCGAGAGGCTGTATTTCATATGACGCCGCACGGTCAGATACCGGATGACGGGCAGCAGCAGCCACGAAAACAGAAACGCGACGAAAAACGGCCATATCAGTCCGAGCAGATACCGGAAGACGAGAAACACCGCCCCCACGATCACGGCGAAATACGCCGCGTCGATCAAAAACCGGCGGCGGCGCTCACAGTCCCGCATACGACAGCCACCTCCCTGGTGCAGACCTGTACGTATAGTATAGACGAAAGCGCCCGTACAATATGCGCCGAAACCGGCCGCCGGTACGTCACGCGCCGCAGCCGGTTGTCGCGGACGTTACGCGCCCTCCCCTTTGACGAGCGGCAGAAGGTACGACAGCGCCGCCGGGAGCGAGTCGAAATTTTTGTCTACGCGGCTTTCATCCGGGACGCGGACGCCGACGGATAACGCGGCGTAGTCGAACATCGGATAGTCGTTCTCCCCGTTTCCCACGGCGGCGGTCTCCGCCGCCGTGACGCCGAGCATAGCGCCGAGCCGTGCAAGGCCCACCCCCTTGTCCACGCCCTTCGGCACGATGTCAAATGAGTCGAGGTGGTGGTATACGTCAAGCGCCGCGAGCGCGTCCGGGTGCTTTCGCAAAAGCTCCCCGATGACCGCGTGCTCCCTCGGCGAGACCGGAAACGGGGTCAGGCACGTCTCGTTCGGCTGGAACCATATGTCGGGCAGCGCGGCCTCAATCGCCGAGCGCAGCTCGTCCATGCCCCGCCGCGCCGCCGGGGACGGCCGCAGCACGTCGAATCGCGCCGGCGGCAGCGCCGTGCCGAGCTGGATGACCGCGCCGTTCTCACCGACGAGGGCGGCGCGGCGCAGACCGGCCTGCCTCGCAAAACCGCACAGGTAGTACACCGGCTTGCCGGAGCAGACGGCGAGCCGGACGCCCCCGTCCTCGAGTAAACGGAGCGTCCCGAGCGCCCCGGGCGGGATCGCCTCCCCAACGGGCGCGAGCGTGTCGTCAAGATCAAACGCGATCAGCTTTATCATCGTTCCTCACAATCAGGATTATCATCGTGCCGCACGATCGGCTTTATCAACGCCCATCACGGTCATCACATGAACCATCGTTCAGTTGACGCTGATGCCGTTGACCTCGACCCCGCCGTCGGTGGGGATGAGGATGTATCGTTTGCCGTCGATGGTGCGGAGCTTTACGAGCGGGGCAAGCTCGGGACTGACCGTGACGCGAACCTCGGGCGCGGCGACCTGAAACCGGCCGCTGTCCATGACGGCGCTCGGCATGAGCCGGGCGTTTTTGCCGACGGCCTCGCCGAACGCGGCCGCGAAAACGGCCGCCTTCTCCCCTGCCAGGCCGCCCTCCTCGAGGATGTCCTGCAGATCGCCGGGGCGGAGCATATCCATCTCCGGGTTCTCGCTTGCCTTCAGCTCCTCGGTCTTGTCACGCATGGCCTGATACAGGCTCTGCACGGCCGTGAACGCGCACGCGCCCTCGGTCGCCTCGGCGAGGGCGTCGGAAAAAGCCTCCCGCCGCTCCGCGTCCATCATCGGTCTCTCCGTTCCGAACAGGGCCTCCACAAGCTCATCATGCGGCTCGGCGGCGTTTTTCATGTAGTACAGCGTCTTGTCGAGGTTCGACGAGCGGTCGGCGAAGCTCGGGTACAGAAAGCCGCACACGGGCGGCCCGACGGTCTGCCCGACCGTGTTTGAATGAAACGCCTGCTCCGCGCTCGAGTACGCGAGCTGTGCCTCCGCGTCGATGACCGGGCACACGGCGCAGACGAAATACGTAAATACCGCCGACGACGCGTCCCGATCCTGTTCGCCGGACGCGCTGCGGACGGGCACGTCGTAGCTGTCGTGAGCCAGCAGGATCAGGAAGTTTCCCTCCATGCCGGCGCTCTCGATGATCTTCTCAAAAAAGCGCTCCCTCGTCGCGCCGTCCTTCGCGCCGTAGACGCGCACGTCGTTCAGAAGACGCTGGTGGTCTCCGCCGCGCTCGAGCGGGATCGTGACGAGGTTTTTGCCGGTCGTGCCGGATATGGCCTTGCGGATGAGGTCGAAATACATCCCGCTCTCGGTCTCGTTCATCAGCGCTGTGGAAACGGTGAACTCCGATATGATCTGGTGCAGGCTGTTCACATAGCAGCCGAAAATCTGTGTGATGGCCGCGTCCTCCGCCCGCAGGCGGCGGCGCAGCTCGGTAAGCTCCTTGCGATTCATGGTGGTGATTCCTTTGCCGGTACTGGATTTTTTTGCATTGAACCACATTATAGCCTCCCGTCCCGGAGATTGCAACCGCAAACCGCGCCGCCCCGTGACAGGCAGTGCCGCCCCGTGACAGGCAGCGCCGGAACAAGAGTGTTACAAATAGTTAAAATACCTATTTTTTTAACCCTCGTTTAATGATTTTGTGTTACAATCACCAATGACAAAGGTTTGCCGCGTGCGGCACACACAAAACAAAGGAGGAACACACATGAAAAGGACACTGCAAATCATCCTCAGCCTCGCGTGCGTCATCGCGCTCGTCGCGTCGCTCGGCGTCGGCGCCCTCGCCTACACGGACGAGGAGATCGCCGAAATCGCCTCCGCCGCGCAGCGCGCGCTGGACGTTCAGGCCGTGGAGAACATCATGAACCGCCATGTCATGTATCACTGCTATGGCGAGCACCGCGAAGAGATGGAAGAGCTCTGGGTGCAGGAGCCCGAGAACCAGGCGACGGCCTCCTTCGGCCAGAACCAGGGCTTCATGGTGGGCTACGGCTCCATCTGGGACGGCTATGTGACCGGCCATGACGATTCCTGGCTTTCGAGCGCGAAGCGCTACTGCCAGAACAACGGCATCGACATCACCGGCTGGACCGATGACCAGATCCTCGAGGTTTACGGCGGCGTCGGCCAGCTCCTGCTGCACGTCACCACCACCGCCATCATCGAGATCGCCGCTGACGGCCAGACCGCGAAGGGCTACTGGTACTCCCCCGGCATGATCGCTGAGTCCGGCCAGTCCGGCAACACGATCTGGGAGGCCTACGGCGTTGACTTCGTGAAGGAAGGCGACGAGTGGAAGATGTGGCATCTCCATATGTTCACCGACTTCATGGGCAGCTTCTACATCACCCTCGGCGGCACCACCGGTGAGCCCAACACCTCTGTCGCGCCCACGGCCGTCGACGCCGCCGCTCCCGCTGACGACAGCGCGCAGGGCGCTATGACCGATGTCGACGAATTCCTGCGTCACGAATATCTCTCCAGCCCGCAGTACAGCGAGTTCTCCAAGCACCGTCTGCGCAGCGAGATGGAAGTCGTCCCCATCCCCGTCCCCTATGACACCTGGGACTTCGCAGTTCCCAACTTCGGCCCGACCGTCGAGGAGTATGAGGCCCTCGGCATCGACCTTGACGCCTGGTACGCCGCGCACGGCGGCGAGTCCGCCGCCTCCGCCGAGGCCGCCGCGCCCGCCGCTGCCGCCGACGAGGACGGCTACAAGGCGTATCTGAAGGAGTGGGTCGCCGCGAACCCCGCCGTTCAGGCGAACATTGACGAGTTCAACGCCGCGATCGAC
>CAJOFW010000139.1 GCA_905234005.1 uncultured Oscillospiraceae bacterium | reverse complement strand
GAGCCGCTACGACCTCGAGGAGCTCAAGAAGATCGCGAAATACCTCGCCGGCATCCCCGGCTACGAGGAGTGCCCGCGCTACGAGCGCGCCGTCCAGACCCCGCGCGCGATGCTCGCCAAATTCGACGCTGCCAAGGCAGCGAAGAAATAAATACCTGTCTGCAAAAATTTTAAAAATAATAGGAGAGATAAAAATGGCTGCAAATTATGTCGGTACTTACGAACAGTACAAAGAGCGTCTGCTGAAGATGAAGCCCAACGTCTATCTTCACGGCAAGAAGATCGACCGCTCCAACGGCAAGGAGGGCGCCGAGCGCGACCTGGCCGACTGGATCGTGGGCGGCACCTACGTCATGAAGCAGTGCTACGACACCGCGAACGACCCCCGCTACGCGGACGTCTGCCTCGCCGAGTCCAAGATCCCCGGCATGGAGGGCGCGATCGTCAACCGCTGCACCCACATCCACGGCAGCCGTGAGGACCTGCTCAAGAAGCAGCTCATGACCCGCCTGATCTGCCACCGCGTCGGCGGCTGCATGCAGCGCTGCATGGGCACGGACGCGATGAACGCCCTGTACTCCGTCACCTACGACTGCGACCAGGCCTGCGGCACCGAGTATCATCAGCGCCTGCTCAAGTACATCGCGTACTGCCAGAAGAACGACCTCGTATGCAACTGCGCCCAGACCGACGTCAAGGGCTCCCGCAACCCCAAGTATAAGCGCGCCCACATGCAGCCCGACCCCGACCAGTTCGTCCACGTCGTGGACACCAACGTCGACGGCATTGGCATCGACGGCAAGCCCTGCAAGGGCATCATCGTCCGCGGCGCGAAGATCTGCAACTCCAACGCTCCCTACGTCGACGAGATCATCGTGAACCCGACGAAGTTCATGAGCCCGGACGACTCCGACTACGCCGTCGCCTTCGCTCTGCCCGCCGACTGGCCCAACGTCAAGCTCATGGCCCTGCCCGGCCTGCACCACAAGCGCAAGCACATCGACGCCCCCTGGGCGCACATCGGCGACGTCGAGTCCCTGACCGTGTTCGACGACGTGTTCGTGCCGTATGAGCGCGTGTTCATGTGCGGCCGCGACAACGAGGGCGTCTGCCGCTACGCCGGCTACCTCGCCCTGATGTTCGCGCACTATCACCGCCATTCCTACACCGGCTGCAAGACCGCCGTCTCCGAGGTCATCGCCTCCCAGGCCGCCCTCGTCGCCGAGGTCAACGACATCGCGAAGGAAGCGCACGTCCGCTCCAAGCTCTGCGACATCATCCAGACCGCCGAGCTGGTGTTCGCCGCCGGCCAGCAGTCCGCTTACCGCGCCGTCGAGTTCCCGTCCGGCCAGTGGGTCCCCGATGAGATCCTCACGAACGCCGGCCGCCGTCTCGCGGGCCACAACATCTATCACGAGTACGAGATCCTCGCCGACCTCTGCGGCGGCGTGTGCGCCTCCCTGCCCACCGAGGAGAACTTCTTCATGGAGGAGGACAACGTCGGCGCGCTGTGCAACAAGTACATCGTCCGCAACCCGGCCTACTCCGCCGAGGACACGCACCGCGTCATGCGCATGATGGAGGACAAGCTCTGCGACGCGTTCGAGGGCGCGCAGCGGCGTCCACGGCGGCGGCTCCCCGCTCATGGAGGAGATCACGCTGATGAGCCGCTACGACCTCGAGGAGCTGAAGAAGATCGCGAAGTACCTCGCCGGTCTGCCCGGCTACGAGGAGTGCCCGCGCTATGAGCGCGCCTCCAACACCCCGCGTGCCATGCTCGCGAAGTTCGACGCCGCGAAGGCCGCGCAGAAGAAGTAATCCAACACGTTTTCCGGCGGCGGGGACATCTTCCATGTCCCCGCCCAAAACCGGTTTTATCCGCGAACGCGTTTTTATAAACGGCATTTAAGTAAGGAGAAAAGCAACCATGGCACACATGAACCGCAAGATGGGCATCCCGTCCTTTGACCTGACCGGCAAGACCGCCATCATCACCGGCGGCACGCAGGGCCTCGGCTTCGGCATGGCCTGCGCCCTCGCCGCTTACGGCTGCAACGTCGTCATCACCGCCCGCACCAAGGCGAAGGTCGACGACGCGGTCGAAGACCTCAACGAGAACTACTGCAAGGGCGGCCGCGCCCTCGGCATCGCCGCCGACTCGTCCCTGATGGAGAATGTCCAGATGGTCATCGACGAGACCGTGAAGGAGTTCGGCGAGCTGAATATCCTCATCAACAACGCCGGCGTATCCGGCCCCACCGCGCTGATCGTGGAGACCCGCGAGGGCCGCCCCGAGTACACGGTTTCGGATTTCGAGAAGGTCATCGCGACGAACCTGACCGGCACGTTCATGTTCTGCCAGGCCGCGGCGCGGCAGATGATCAAGCAGAACGAGACGAACGGCAAAAAGGGCGGACGCATCATCATCACCGCCTCCGTCGGCGGCATCATCGGCGGCAAGGGCGTCGTCGGCTACGGCGCCTCGAAGGCCGCGTGCCTGAGCCTCGCCCGCACCATGGCCAACAACTTCGGCCGCGAGAACATCACCTGCAACTGCATCTGCCCGGGCTACGTCGTCACCCCGCTCAACGAGAAGTTCTTCATCGACGAGGAGGGCAACGAGACCGCCTATTACAAGCAGCAGTCGAAGGCCACCTCCGTCCGCCGCCTCGGCACGATCGAGGAGATCGCCGGCCCCGTCCTCGCGATGTGCTCCGACTCGTTCGGATACATGACCGGAACGTACATTCTCTGCGACGGCGGCCAGTCCATCCCCGCTGAATAACGGGTCTTTTTCCGCCTGGCGTCGCCTTACTCGGTCGGTGTACCTTAGTACACCTTCCCTCGTGCGGCTTAGCCAGTCGAAAAAATCCCTCGTTATTCTGGAATAACGGGTCTTTTTCCGCCCGTCGTCGTCTCGCTCAGTCGGCGTACCTTTGTACGCCTTCCTTCGCTCGACTTAGACGGACGAAAAAATCCCTCGTTATTCCGGGATGCGGAGAGTCTTTTCCGCCCGTCGTCGTCTCGCTCAGTCGGCGTATCTTACAAATCATGACAGAAGGTGAATCCTATGCACAAGGAATATGAAAACGCTATCCTCGACATCACCGAGGACGGCATCGCTACGATTACCCTGCACCGGCCCAAGGCGCTCAACGCGCTTTGCGGCGAGATCAACCGCGACATGATGGCCGGTATCCAGGAGGTTCTGGCCGATCCCTCCGTCCGCGTGCTGATCATGACCGGCTCCGAGCGCGCGTTCGCCGCCGGCGCCGACCTCAAGGAGATGCTCGAGGTCACCCCGCGTCAGGCCCGCGATATCTGCCAGCTCGCCAAGGACATCAACGAGCTGCTCGAGTCCATGCCCATCCCGACGATCGCCGCCGTCGGCGGCTTCGCGTTCGGCGGCGGGTGCGAGCTGGCGCTCGCGTGCGATTTCCGCGTCGGCGGGCCGCGCACGACGCTGTCGTTCCCCGAGGCCGGGCTCGGCATCATCCCCGGCGCGAACGGCATGATCCGCGCCGCGCACATCGTCGGCCCGTCGAAGGCCAAGGAGCTTTCCATGCTCAACTCCATGGTGTCCGGCGAGGAGGCGTACCGCCTCGGGCTGCTGAACTGGTTCGTGAGCGGCGACGCCGCGCTGGACGCCGCCGCGGCAGCCGCCAAGGCCGCCCAGAAGGCCGCGAAGAAGCTCGGCGAAGGCCCCGCGCTGGACGCCGCGAAGAAGACCGCCAAGGAGGCCGAGGCCGCCGCGCAGAAGTCCGAGTACGACGCCATCTACGGCAAGGCCGTCGAGATCGCAAAGCAGCTCACCACCAAGCCCGCCCGCGCCCTCGAGAGCGTCAAGAAGGTCATCTACGACGCGGTCAACGTAAACGCCCAGCAGGGTAAGCTCCGGGAGACGACCGAGTTCTCGCTGCTGTTCAACACCCACGACCAGCGCGAGGGCATGACCGCCTTCGGCGAGAAGCGCACGCCGGTCTACACCAACAACTGATTTTCGCGCAAAGTACCCTTATATAACCCAAAATACTATCACAGGAGGAAACTACCAATGATTCAGAAGGTTGCCATCCTTGGCCAGGGCTCCATGGGCTCGAGCATCACCCAGCACGCCGCCGCCTGCGGCTATGACGTCATTCTCTGGGGCCGCAACGCCGAGAAGGTCGCCGCCGCCGTCGCCAAGATCGGCGCCGCCTACGACAAGCAGGTAGGCAAGGGCAAGATGGAAGAGGCCGCCGCCGCCGCCGCGAAGGCGCACATCACCGGCACCTCCAACTGGGACGATATCGCCGCCGCCGACCTGGTCATCGAGGCCATTTCCGAGGACCCCGACCTCAAGAAGGAGACCTTCAAGAAGCTCGAGGCCACCTGCAAGCCCGACGCCATCCTCGCCACCAACACCAGCTCCATCTCCATCACCGAGATCGCCACGGCCATCGCCACCCCCGAGCGCTTCATCGGCATGCACTTCTTCAACCCCGTGCCCATCATGAAGCTCGTTGAGATCATCAACGGCGAGAAGACCTCCGAGGCCACCTACGAGGCCGTCAAGGACTTCTGCGACAACGGTCTCAAGAAGATCTCCGTCAAGGTCAAGGACGCCCCCGGCTTCATCGTCAACCGCGTCCTGTTCGCCTACTTCCTCGAGTGCATCCACATCTACGAGGACGGCATCGCCTCCAAGGAGGACATCGACAACGCCATCAAGTACGGCCTCAACCACCCCGTGGCTCCGTTCCAGATGATGGATATGGGCGGCCTCGACACGTTCCCCCACGTCTGCGAGTCCCTGCAGACCCTGCAGAGCAAGGGCGCTGCCGAGCGCTTCGAGTGCCCGAAGAGCATGCTCGAGCTGCACGCCGCCGGCAAGTTCGGCCGCAAGTCCGGCGAGGGCTGGTATAAGTACTAATCCCATTTCGCGCATAACACATTTTCTAATATTATTTTGAAAGGATTGATTCCAATGGAAGCAAAAGACGTAGTTATCGTGGCATATGGCCGCTCTCCTCTCGCTCGTGACCGCAAGGGCTCCATGGCGGGCATGCACCCCATCGAGTTCGGCGCGCAGGTCCTCAACGGCGTTCTCGCCCGCGTGAAGGATCGCAACGGCAACCAGTGCCTCGAGTCCAAGGAAGTCGAAGACGTCATCACCGGCTGCGCCATGCAGATGGGCGACCAGGCGATGAACATCTCCCAGCTCATCGCCAACCGCGCCGGCTGGGACGACGTCGTCTCCGGCATGTCGATCAACCGTTTCTGCTCCTCGGGTCTGCAGTCCATCGCGCTGGCCGCCAACGCCATCGCCATGGGCCAGGGCGACTGCTACTTCGCCGGCGGCATCGAGTCCATGTCCAAGTGCTTCCGCATCTGGCCCTCCTATGAGGGCAAGTGCGAGGACGAGTGGCTCGCGAAGAACTATCCCGGCGCTTACATGTCCATGGGCATGACCGCCGAGAACGTCGCGAAGGATTACGGCCTGACCCGCGAGGAGATGGACGCTTTCGCCGTCGAGTCCCAGCGCAAGGCCGCCGAGGCCCAGGCCGCCGGCAAGCTCGATCCCTCCATCATCCCCATCCTGATCACCGACAACATGGGCAACCCCATCCTCGATGAGAACGGCAAGGAGCAGTATTGCACGAAGGACGAGTCCCTGCGTCCCGGCACGACCATGGAGTCCATGGCGAAGCTGAAGCCCTGCTTCATCCCCGAGGAAGAGGGCGGCATCGTGACCGCCGGTACGTCCTCCACCACCAACGACTGCGCCGCGTACGTCGTCCTGATGAGCGCCGAGATGGCCGCCGCGAAGAACATCGCCCCCATCTGCCGCCTGAAGGGCTTCGCCGTCGCCGGCTGCGACGCGACCCGCATGGGCCTCGGCCCCAAGTTCGCGACCCCGAAGGTAATGGAGCGCATCGGCATGACCGTGAACGACATGGACGTCATCGAGATCAACGAGGCGTTCGCGTCCCAGTCCATGGTCTGCATCAAGGAGCTCGGCATGGATATGGCGAAGCGCTATGGCCCTGGGTCACCCCCTCGGCGCTACCGGCGCTGTCCTGGTCGGCAAGGCCATCGACCGTCTGCGTGAGATCGGCGGCAAGTACGCCCTCGTGACCATGTGCATCGGCGGCGGCATGGGCGCTGCCGGCGTCCTCGAGCGCTGCGAAGAGGATTTCTGATCCACATACCGCGATAGCATAAACCTGGCATGATAAGCACACGGCGACCGATTTCCGGCCGCCGTGTGTTTTTGCGCTTTGCTATTTGGGCGATCTCTGGTATAATCATGACGATAGAGCCGTAACGGCACCGGGCGGCAAAACGTGAACCGATTGCAGACGCGAAAAAACGAACAGAGTTCTTTTTGGTTCTTTTTCTTTCAAGAAAAAGAACAAGGAGGGGTAATGGCACGGAAGAGCGGGCGGAATACGAAGGGGAAGATCGTCGCGGCGGCGTGGAAGCTGTTCTATGAGCAGGGGTACGAGGACACGACGGTGGAGGACATCATATTCGAGTCCGGCACGTCGAAGGGCTCGTTTTACCACTACTTCGAGGGCAAGGACGCGCTGCTCGGGTCGCTGTCCGTGCTGTTCGACGAGAAATACGACGAGCTGCGCGGTACCATGGACCCCGATATGAACGCCGTCGACGCCCTGCTGTACCTCAACCGGGAGCTGTTCGCCATGATCGACTCGTCCGTGTCCCTTGAGCTGCTGGCGCGGCTGCTGTCCAGCCAGCTCGTCACACGCGGCGAGCGCCATCTGCTCGACCGGAGCCGCACCTATTTCAAGCTCCTGCACCAGATCGTCGGACGCGGGCAGGCCCGGGGCGAGCTTCGCGGCGACGTGACCGCCAACGAGATCGTCTCCGCCTACGCCATGTTCGAACGCGCCCTCATGTACGACTGGTGCCTCACCAACGGCGCGTACTCCCTCACCAAATACGCCGCCGATATGCTGCCCATCCTGCTGGAGGGCTATCGCGTTAAATAAATAATTTAGCATCCGTACAGCATCCGTTCCAATCGCCGTTCAGCCGCTATACCGCTGATTGCAACGGATACGCCGGTTTTTGGCTTGCGCGGTATAGACCGGAGTCTATACCGCGTTCTGTATTTACGTTCGGTTTCATTCCTGCTATAATACGGTGGCATATATGAAACCATACAGGAGTAATACAGCAACATGAGCAGTTCCATTTCCGAAATCATCGTATTCATCCTCTACCTGATCTTCATGATCGGCATCGGCGTCTACTTCTTCCTCAAGAGCAAGAACACCGGCGAGAAGGGCTACTTCCTCGGCGGCCGCGCCATGGGCCCGTGGGTCTCGGCGCTGTCGGCCGGCGCGTCGGACATGAGCGCGTGGGTGCTCATGGGTCTGCCCGCCTCGATCTACGCCCTCGGCCTCGGCCAGATCTGGATCGCGATCGGCCTCGGCATCGGCTACGCGCTGAGCTGGATCTATGAGGCCCCGCGTCTGCGCAGCTTCTCGATCGTCGCGAACGACTCGATCACGATCCCGCAGTACCTGACCAACCGCTTCCTGTCGAAGTCCAAGGCGGTGCAGGTCATCTGCGCGGTGATCTTCCTGTTCGCGTACACGATCTACGCCGCGTCCAGCATCAAGGCCTGCGGGACGCTGTTCTCCACCGTCATCGGCATCGACGCGAACGTCGCGATGTACATCGCCGGGCTGATCATCATCAGCTATACGTTCCTCGGCGGCTTCTCCGCCGTCTGCTGGACCGACTTCTTCCAGGGCCTGCTCATGCTGGCCGCCCTGCTCGTCGCGCCGATCTTCGCGCTGTTTATGCTCGACACCGCCGGCGTGTCCAGCGCCGCCGCCATCGCCGCCGAGACGGAGCACTTCTGGAACCCCGTCGCGAGCTGGCAGGATATCATCTCCGGCCTCGGCTGGGGCATCGGCTACTTCGGCATGCCGCACATCATCATCCGCTTCATGTCCGTCGAGTCGCAGAAGTCGCTGAAGAAATCCGCCGCCATCGGCATCACCTGGACCGTGCTGATCCTCATCTTCGCCGTGATCGTCGGCATCGTGGGCCGTATGTTCCTCGGCTTCGACGCGGATATCAGCGGCAACTCCACCGTGTTCCTCACGATGGTGCGCCGCATCTTCCCGGGCGTGATCTCCGGCCTTCTGCTCTCGGCCATCCTCGCCGCCGCCATGTCCACCGCGGACAGCCAGCTCCTCGCCGCCGCCTCCGCGTTCGCGAGCGACGTATACAAGCCCATCGTCCGCAAGAATCAGGCCACCGACAAGGAGATGCTCTGGGCCGGCCGGTATGTCGTGCTCATCATCGCCGTCATCGCCGTCATCATCGCCTCGAACCCCAACGCCGGCTCGATCATGAGCCTTGTATCGAACGCGTGGGGCGTGTTCGGCGCGGCGTTCGGCCCGGTCATCATGCTGAGCCTGTTCTGGAAACGGTTCACGTTCTCCGGCGCTGTCGCCGGCATCGTCGTCGGCGCGGTCGTCGACATCCTGTGGCTGGCGTTCCTGTCCGGCACCGGCGTGTACGAGATCATCCCCGGCGCCGCCGCCGGCCTCCTCGCCGCGTGGCTCGTGTCCATCGTCTCGAAGGCCCCCGGCGCGGACGTCGAGGCCCTGTTCGATCAGGCCGTCGCGTATACCGAGGACTGATACTTTTTCCCCAAAGAAAAAGTATCAAAAAGAACTTTGTATTCGCTCGAAAAGGCAGCAATTCCAAGGCTTTGCGCCCGGTAACAAAACAGAGCTTTTAATTTGAGAACAGTATGATAATATACCGCAGGACAAAACCCTCCCCGCAAGGGGAGGGTTTCTGCGTGGGGGGACGCCGCTCATCCGTCGCCGGGGGTGAGGCGGAAATAGTCCGTTTCCAGTATCCGGCGGGCGGCGTCGCGGCGGGCGGCGGCCTCAGCGCTGACCTGCCGGACGTAGTCCGTGATCGCGGCCTCGTCCGCGAAGCCGTCGTCGTACGGCCAGAACAGGCTCTGCGACGCAAGATAGCCGCCGCGACGGGTGATCCAGTCGCAGGACGGCTCCGCCGTCAGCGGCACGAGCGGCATCGCGGCGCTGACCGTGCCGTCGAGACCGTTCGACGCGAATATGTCCCGGCCCGACAGAACCCGGGCGTCGTAAGGAAGGCCGAACAGATTGAGAAGCGTCGGCGCGACGTCCGGCTCCGAGCACGGGATATCCGCCGCCGCGTCCGATACCGGCACGCCCCACAGGTACAGCCCGCCGCGGAGAGAGCCCTCCGCCGCCACGCAGAGGCATACGACCGTGGCAAGACCGTCAGCTTCCGCATCTGGGATGCCTCGAAG
>CAJOFW010000138.1 GCA_905234005.1 uncultured Oscillospiraceae bacterium | reverse complement strand
AGCTTGCCGGGGATATCGGTCAGCACCTCCGTGCGCTGCTGCAGAAGCGCCGCGATGGCGTCAGCGTCGATGGCGGGGTTTTTGACCGCCTGCCGGATGTACGGCTCTGCGACGGCGGCGAACGCCTCCGGCGTCATGGCCCGGATGTATTCGGCGTTGAAGTAGGTGAGCTTGTCGATGTCGAAGATCGCCTGGCTTCTGGAGATGCCGGACAGCTCGAACGCCTCGGCAAGCTCCCGGATGCTGAAGATCTCCCGCTCGCCCCGGGGCGACCAGCCGAGCAGGGCGACGTAGTTCACGATGGCCTCCCGGAGATACCCCCGTTCGAGCAGATCCTCATAAGACGGGTCGCCGTGGCGCTTTGACATCTTGTTGTGGGCGTCGCGCATGACCGGCGAGCAGTGGATGTACTTCGGCACGTCCCAGCCGAAGCCCTCGTAGAGCAGGTTGTACTTCGGGGCGCTCGCGAGGTACTCCGAGCCGCGCACGACGTGGGTGATGCCCATGAGGTGGTCGTCGATGACGTTCGCGAAGTTGTACGTCGGCAGGCCGTCGCGTTTGATGAGCACCTGATCGTCCAGGTCCTTGTTCGGCGCGGTCACGTCGCCGAATATCTCGTCGTGGAACGTCGTCGACCCTTCGGCGGGGATGCGCTGGCGGATGACGTAGGGCATGCCGGCGTCGAGGCGGCGGCGCACCTCGGCGGGGTCCAGATCGCGGCAGGGGTCGGCGGTCTTCTCGAAGCCGGCGCTTTCCGTCTCCTCCGACTTCTCGCAGAAGCAGTAGTACGCGTGGCCGCGCTCCACGAGGCGCTGCGCGAACGGCAGATACAGCCCCCGGCGCTCGGTCTGGACATACGGCGCGACCGGGCCGCCCTTGTCCGGGCCTTCGTCCCAGTCGAGGCCGCAGTCGGTCAGCGTGTTGTAGATCACGTCCACCGCGCCGTCCACGAGACGGCCCTGATCGGTGTCCTCGATGCGGAGGATGAAGGTGCCGCCCTCGTGGCGGGCGATGCACCATGTATACAGCGCCGTGCGCAGATTGCCGACGTGCATATAGCCCGTCGGGCTGGGGGCAAAGCGCGTGCGCACCCCGCCGGTCGGGATGCGGCTCTCAAGCTCTTCAAAAAAGCGGTCGTCCATGGGTTCGGGTCTCCTGTAGTTTCATTTTTTCTAACTCTACAATTTATTTTATTCTTTCCCGCTTGTCAAGAGGCAATCCGATGTGGTATGATACTTTCTTGAAATCAGCGGCGCACGATTAACGTACAGCCGCACACCTTAATCATCTTCACAGCGCGGCAATAATACACACAGCGCGGCGCGGCGTTTCGCCGGCCGCTGCGGAAGGACGATATCACATGGACGAAAAGAAAAAAGTCATGCTCTCGGGCATCAAGCCCTCCGGCGACCTCACCCTCGGCTCCTATCTCGGCGCGATCAAAAACTGGGCCGAACGCGCCGAGCAGTTCGACTGCTACTACTTCATGGCCGACCTGCACGCGCTGACGACGCGGCAGAACCCCGCCGATCTGCGCCGCCGCACGCTCGAGCAGCTCGCGCAGTACGTCGCCTGCGGCCTTGACCCCGAGAAGAACACGCTGTTCATCCAGTCCCACGTGCCCGCGCACGCGGAGCTTGGCTGGGTTTTGAGCTGCTACACGATGTTCGGCGAGCTGAGCCGCATGACGCAGTTCAAGGACAAATCCCAGAAGAACGCCGACAACATCAACGGCGGCCTGTTCGCCTATCCGTCCCTGATGGCGGCGGACATCCTGCTCTACCAGCCCGACTACGTCCCCGTCGGCGACGACCAGAAGCAGCACGTCGAGCTGACACGCGACGTGGCCCAGCGCTTCAACAACCTCTACGGCGAGACGTTCCGCGTCCCCGAGCCGTATATCCCGAAGGTCGGCGCGCGCGTCATGGATCTCTTAAATCCCGAGAGCAAGATGTCGAAATCCGACGACGTGGGCAACGGCCGCGTCTGCCTCATGGACAGCCCCGAGGACATCATGCGCAAGTTCAAACGCGCCGTCACCGACAGCGACACCGACGAGCACTGCGTCCGCTTCGACCCGCAGAACAAGCCCGGCGTGGCGAACCTCATGCAGATCTACGCCGCCTGCACGGGCAGGAGCTTCGAGGAGATCGAGGCCGAGTTCACGGGGCAGGGCTACGGCGCGTTCAAGCTCGCGGTCGGCGAGTCGGTCGTCGAGATGCTGCGGCCCATCCGCGAGGAGGCGCAGCGCCTCATGAAGGACAAGGCGTACCTCGAAGACCTCTGCCGCACCGGCGCGGACAGGGCGGGCCGCATCGCGTACAAAACCCTGCGCAAGGTCTACAAAAAGGTCGGCCTCGTCGCCGCCGTCCGCTGATGGTTTTCTTTGTCTCCGATTAAAAGCTTCGTCTCGTTACCGGGCGCAAAGCCTTGGAAACGCTGTCTTTTCGAAGCGAATACAAAGTTCTTTTTGATACTTTTTCTTTCAGGAAAAAGTATGAGACGGCACGGCGTCACGTCAAGAGCATCACGCCGAGCATGATCAGCAGATCCTGATCGCCGCTCTCGCGGTACATTAAGTACAATATCAGCGCCATCAAGAGGTCGTCGGTCTCCATGCCGGCGATCTCTGTTTTGCTGAAGAGAGCGCCGAGGTCGAACGGGGCGCGCCTCTCGGCGGGGCGTCTCTCCGCCGGACGGTTCTCCGCCGAAGCGGAGACGCCCCGCTCCGGCGGCGTCGGCGCGATCTCACGCGGCGTCATGTTATCACGCGCCGCCGTATTCTCACGCTGTGTCATGTGAAACGAGCCGCTATATGCCATGGCCGCCTCCGATCTGACGCATGACCTCGCCGGCGACGCGAACCATCCGGGCGATCCGCATCGCGGAATCGAGCTTCTTCTGCTTCTCCGGCTTCATATACGGGCGCATGGCCACGAGCAGCGCCGTGGATTTCGACTTGCCCGTCTCCGCGCCGAACGCCCGTCCGAGCGTGGCAAGGAGCCTCGCGTCCCGCGCGTCATCCCGCACAGGCTCCGGCGGCGGGGACGCGGCAACCGTCCCGGCCGCCGCCGATGTCCCGGACGCGGCGTCCGGCCCGGTCTGCATGAGCCCCTGCGCCGCCTGCGCGATACGCGCCATCTGCTCCGGGTCCGAGAGCACGGACTGGAGCATCGAGCCGAGATCACCGTCCATGGCCGTCCACCGCCCGCTGCACCTGCGCCGCGAATTGCCGGCCCTCCGGCGTCGACAGAATCGAACGCATCATCGCCGCCAGCGCCTCGGTGTCCCCGCGCCGCACGGCGTCCTCCGCCGCCGCGCCGTCGAACCGCGCCGCGAGCCGCGTGCCGGTCTCCGACCGGGCGAGCCGATCGAGCGCGTCGGCGCTGCCGCTCCGCGCAAGCTCCCTTTCAAGCCGCTCCAAATCCATGGAAAACACCCCCTCCGTCGAGACATTCTATGCCGTCCCGGCGAAGGGGGTGAATTTTATCGGTGTGATCGCTCCGCCGACGCGGCGGCGTCCGGGGCAATCAGGC
Source organism: uncultured Oscillospiraceae bacterium (assembly GCA_905234005.1). Lineage (GTDB taxonomy): Bacteria > Bacillota > Clostridia > Oscillospirales > Oscillospiraceae > CAJOIG01. The sequence continues at coordinate 3,395 of CAJOFW010000138.1, read as the reverse complement.
GTAGAGGTATTCGTACAGCCGCTGGAACATCGTCGCGACCTCGGCGCGGGTGGCGTAGCCGGTGGGACGGAACGTCCCGTCCGTATAGCCGCTGATGACGCCGATGTTCTTCATCGCGTACACCGCGTCGCGGGCGTAGGCGGCGATGCTCGAGTCGTCGGCGAAGATACCGCCGCTCAGCGCCGTGGACAGCTCCTTCGTCGTGTAGTTCGCGAGATAGCGGTAGAGAATGACGCAGATGTCCTGCCGGCTGATATAGCGGTTCGGACTGAAGCTCGTCGACGAGACGCCGTTCATGAGCCCGTAGATGTACGCCCACTGGGCGTAGCCGGTGTAGTACGCGCCGTTCGGCAGATCGGTGAACGCGCCCGTGTAGACGTAGATCAGCGTCTTGCCGTTCGACGGCATGGTCTCGCGCATATAGCCCTCGACGCCGTTGAGCTTGACGCGGTACCACACGCCGCCGTCCACGCCCTCGGGCACGCGGGAGAGCACCTCGACGTGCTGCCCGACCGAGCCGGTCAGCGTGTATACGACGCTCTCGTCGCTCGTCGTCGTGTTGCTGCGGATGGCGATGCCGCTGCCGTTCGTGATGCCGAGGAAGCCCGACCAGCCCTCGAGATCGGTCCACGCGCCCTCGCCGATCATGCGGCCCATCACCGTGATGAACATGCCGCGTGTCATCCGGTCGTTCGGGGAGAACTCGGTCTTCGAGGTGCCGGCAAACAGGCCCCGGGCGTAGACGAAGCTCACGCTGTCGGCATACCACTGCGTGCTCACGTCCTCGAACGGGAGATCGACCTCAAACGTCGCCGTGATCGTGTGGTCGCCGCTGACGTTGGAGAACGTGTAGCTCGTCACCGCGCCGACGCTCTTGCCGTCCACGAGCACGTCCGTGATTTTATAATACTCGAGCGGGGTGATTTTGAAGGTGTTGTTCGAGCCGGCCAGCACACGCCGCGTACCGGCGGGCGAAATGCTGCCGCCCGTGAGGTTTTTCGTCGCGGAGATCGTGTAGAACGTGCCGATTTTCAGCTCGATCGTCACGACGTCGGAGTTTAAGCTGTTGCTGCTCGCGGCGATGGCCTTGATCGTCATGGGCTTCGTGACCGACAGGCCCTCCTCGGTCATGGGCGTGCTGTTTTTCGTGGGGGTGGAGCCGTCCGTCGTGTAGTAGACCGTGTCGCCGTTCTCGTTCGACAGCAGGATCTTCGACCCGGACGACACCGTCGAGCCGGACAGAGCGCCCGATACGACGGACAGCGTCGGGGCCTCCGCCTTGTTCACGACGACCTCATACGTCAGCACGTAGCTGCCCGTGTAATCGTCGCCGCAGTCGGCGATGGCCTTGACCGTCGTCGTCTCCGTCACGGCAAACGCCTTTTTGAAGCGTGTGCTCGAGGTCGTCGGCTTCGTGCCGTCGGTCGTGTAATAGATTTTCGCGTCCTTGTTCGTGTGCAGAAGCGTCACGAGCTTGGCCGTGCCCTCGGCGTTGACCGAGAGGGAGATCAGCGGCGCGGCGGCGTAGCCGCTCTCTTCGAGCGTGACGGAGTCGTACTCGGTGAAGGAGACGGGGCCGGAATAGCTGCGGCGGTAGATGCTGTAGCCGCCGTTGAAGTAGTACGACTGCAGATACGACAGCGAACCCGTCCACTCGTATTCCCGGCCGGGCAGCAGCTCGCCGTAGCAGGTGACGCGCATACGGGACGGCGTCTGCTCCGTGATCTCGACGGAGACGACGTTTCCGTTCGCGTCGTAGCCGATGTTCGTCACGACGACGACGTGGCTGTTCGGGTTGTTGAGGCTGTCGCCGATGCGCAGGTTCGACAGGCTGTTCGACACACGGGTCGAATACGGCAGCATGCTCGTGCAGGTGCAGCGCACGGGCAGATCCCACGCCCACGAGGCAAAGCCCGAGCAGTCGCTGCCATAGTACGGCGCGGTGCGGGAGTAGTGGGAGTAGCCGGAGTAGAACTTGCTCGACGTGTCGTTGACCGCCTCGACGAACTCGTCGATCGTGAGGCTCCAGCCGACGTAGCCCGTGGACACGGCCTGGGAGTACGGGATGCCCTTGTACGTCTCGCCGCCCTGGAAGAAGCCCATCGTCGTCGTGCCGGAGACGGAGATGACCGTGCCGCCCCGGTTGTTGTAGACGTAGGTGCTGTTGTCGCCGCCCCAGGAGTAGCGCCACATCAGCGGCGTCCAGAGCACATCCGCCATCTGGCGGGCACGCATGACGATGTACTTCTGGTCGTCGGTCATCGTGCCGTCCGTGTAGGCGGTGGTCGCGACATTGCTGTTCTCTGCGGTGTAGTGCGCGCCGTCCGGCGTGAAGGTCAGATCCTCCTGCATCGCCGCGTAGGTGTCGGAGGCGAGAAACGCCGCCTCGTTCGCGAGCTGTTCGGCGTCGGTCAGGCCGTTTCCGACCGCCTCGCCGCTGTGCAGGGTGTACGCCTCGGGGGCGTACTCGCCGGCGCAGAGCGACGAGAGCGGCGCCTGCATCGTCTCGCCGCCGACGACGAACGCGAGACAGCCGCCGTCCGTCCACGCCTGCTCCACGCCGCCGGTGAGGGCGGCGCCGTCCGCCCAGAGCGTGTAATCACGCACGGGGCCGGTGAGATACAAATCGCCGTAAGCCGTCGGGATGAGTCCGACCGTGCCCTCGGGCGCGGGCAGGCGGAACAGCTCGCCCGTGTCCATGTCGTACGCGTACACGCCGCCGTCCGATACAAACCGCAGCTCCGCGCCCATGACGTACATCTGCCGGATGTCCGTCCCGAAGGAGAACACCGTCTCCGCGGCCCCGCCGGAGGCGGGTACGCGGCGGACGTCGCCGCCCAGGGTGTAGTAGAGAAGGCCGCCGGCGAGGTTCAGGTTCGCGCCCTCGTCCGCCGTGATGAACACGGTGCCGGACACGTCGTCCTCACGCCAGATACCGCCCTCGCTGAAGTAGAGCGCGCCGTCGGCGTTCAGGAAGCGGCCGCCGCCGAGGATCTCCGCGTCGGTGTTGCCCGGCTCGACCCAGGGGCGTGTTGCCGTCCCGGCGTCGATCAGCTCCGCCTCCCCGGCCGGCTCCGCCGCCGGGTCTTCGTCGCCTGTGACGTCCTGCGTGACGTCGTCCGTGACGCTTTCCGGGGCGTTCTCATAAGCGTCGTTCACAGTGCTTTCCGAAACATCGACCGTGTCGGCCGCGACGTCCTCGACGATCGCCTCCCCGTCGGCCAGCGTGCCGACAAGTCCCAGCGACAGGAGCACGCTCATAACGAGCAGGAACGCCGTGATTTTTTTCCAATGCTTCATAGTCATATCCTCCCGTTTTCAGGAAATCGCAGTTGGCGGATAACAATGAACTCTGATGACAACCGAATACCATATTCACATCATTTTACCATATG
>CAJOFW010000137.1:4676-6536 GCA_905234005.1 uncultured Oscillospiraceae bacterium | reverse complement strand
GGCGGTCTGCAACGAGGACACGTCCAAAAACATCACCGAGACGGTGAACACGACCTACGAGGTCACGACGGCGGCGACCTGCACGGCGGCGGGTACCGGCACGTATTCGGCGACGTTTGAAAACGAGCTGTTCACGGCGCAGACGAAGACCGTCGAAATCCCGGCCACCGGCCACGACTACGGCACGCCGACCTACGAATGGTCTGACGACAACGCGACCGTGACGGCGACCAGCGTCTGCTCGCATGACGCGACCCACGTCATCACCGAGACGGCGACCGCGGCCTATGAGGTCACGACGGAGCCGACCGCGACGACAGCGGGTGTCGGCACCTACACGGCGACCTTCATGAACGCGCTGTTCGAGACGCAGACGAAGACCGTCGAAATCCCGGCCACCGGCGAGACCGCTGAGACGGCGTATCTCGCGTTCACGTCCGACGTCCACAACGGCTCGGACAACACCGCCGCGAACCGGCTCGGCACATGGCTCGACGTGATCCAGGCCGAGCACGACATCGACTACATCGGCTTCTGCGGCGACATGGGCAGTGCCTCCGCGACCGAGTCGCAGTTCTGGACGTACACGAAGGCCGTCATCGACATCGTGAGCGCCCATAACATCCCGGCGGCCTACACGACGGGCAACCATGAGTTCCTCAACGGCAATTATTCCACCACGACAAATGCCGTCAAGGACTACTACACCGTCGACGCCGCGCCCGGCAACGTCCCGGCGGACGCCAACTACCTGATCTACTGCCTCGGCACCGACAACTGGAACAGCTACAGCGACAACTACACGACCGAGCAGGTGGCGAAGCTCACCGCGTATCTTGACGGCGTGGGCACCGACAAGCCCATCATCATCCTGACGCACTTCCCGCTGCATTACTACAGCAGCGGCTACTACAGCCGCTCGACGACGAACGCCGATCTCGTGATCGACGCGCTGAACGCGGCGGCGGAAGACGGCAAGACGATCGTCCTGCTCTGGGGTCACAACCACACGATGGCCGACTCGCACTACGGAACGATCTATGAGCCGGGGTATAACCTGTACTACACCTCCAGCGCGTACAAGACCACGGGCTTCTACTACGCCGCGGCGGGCTGCATGAGCGACGACGAGTACAGCTCCAGCGGCAGCGGGGCCATCGACGAGAAGGGCCTTGTCATCACGGTGAAGCCCGACGATACGCTCGAATTCAACTACTACGATCTCGAGGACATCGGCTCCGGCGGCTCCGGCGGCTCCGGCGACGACGCGACCGGCACGAAGTACGTAGAGACCACGACCCTTGAGGCCGGCAAGCAGTACATCCTCGGCGCGGTCAACGGTGACGACAGCGTCTACGCGATCACCTACGGCAGCAGCTCCGTGTCCTCCACGACGCTGAGTGTCACGGCGGCTGACGGCTCCGATCCCGCCTACGTCACGACGAGCAGCACCGCCGCCACATGGACGTACACCTCCAGCGGCTACTTCCAGAACGGCAGCAGCTACCTGTATCCGACGAGCAGCAACGGCGTCATGACCTACTCGGACGGCCGCGAGATCACCTATGCCAACGGGCATCTGTCCTTTGAGACCAGAAGCTCCGGCACCTATTACATTACAAAGAGCAGCAGCTCCTTCAGCACGAGCAGCAGCGAGGATAGCGCCGCGACGTTCCGTCTGTTTGTCCGCACGAACGAGAGCGGCTCCGGCGAGGATCCGACGCCCGTGACCGGCGACACATACGTCGAGACCACGACGCTGACCGCCGGTGAGGAGTACATCCTCGGCGCGGTCAATACGACCGGCAGCGTCTACGCGATCACCTACGGCAGCAGCAGCGTGTCCTCCACGACGCTGAG
>CAJOFW010000137.1:0-4545 GCA_905234005.1 uncultured Oscillospiraceae bacterium | reverse complement strand
GCCGACGGCCATCTGTCCTTCTCGACCAGCAGCTCCGGCACCTACTACATCACGAAGAGCAGCAGCTCCTTCAGCACGAGCAGCAGCGAGAGCAGCGCCGCGACGTTCCGCCTGTTCGTCCGCTCGGACGACATCTCCGGCGGCGATACGCACGAGCACACCTACGGCGAGCCCGCGTGGAGCTGGGCGGAGGATAACACCGCCACGGCGACGTTTACCTGCACATCCGGCGACGACACGCAGACCATGACCGCGACGGTCACGAGCGAGACGACTGCCGCGACCTGCACCGTGGCCGGCTCGACCGTCTACACTGCGACCGTGACGTTCGGCGAGGAGACCTACACCGACACGAAGACCGTCACAATCGCGGCCCTCGGCCACAACTGGGACTACGACAACGGCACCTGGAGCTGGGCCGACGATTACAGCGCCGCGACCGGCACGATCTACTGCCGCAACGACGCGAGCCATACCCGTACGTATACCGCCACGGTCACGAGCGTGACCACGCCCGCGACGGCGGAGAACGACGGCTTGATCGTCTACACCGCGACGGTCGGCAGCTACTCCGATACGAAGACGGTCATCCTCCCGGCGCTCGGCTGGCGCATGGGCCACAGCCTGTCCCTGGAGGGCGACATCGGCGTGAACTTCTACTACAACCTCACCGACGCCGAGGCGGAGAACGCGACTGTGACGTTCACCTTCAACGGCGAGACGACGACGCAGTCGCTCGAGAAGACGGATGACGGCTACCGCGCCACGTTCCTCGTGGCGGCCAAGGAGATGGCCGAACGCATCACGGCGGTGCTGACCGTCGGCGATGAGGTGAAGGATACCCACGCCTACCGTGTGCGCACCTACGCGATGTACATCGTGAATCACCCCGAGGAGTTCTCCGAGGAGCTGCAGACCCTGGCCGCCGCGATGCTGAACTACGGCGCGCGGGCACAGGTGTACTTCAACTATGACGTCTCGAACCTCGCGAACGCCGATCTCGCCGATCAGACGATCGCCGATATCAGCACGCTCAGCGCTCCGGCGTTCAGCGCCACGTCGCTGAACAACGCGGTCGCAAGCTACGGCATCGAGTACATCGGCACAACGCTGGTGCTTGAGTCCAACACGATCCTGCGTGTGTACTTCAACGTGACGAATGCCACGGCGTTCGCCAACCCGCCGTCCGCGACGATCGGCGGTCAGGCGGCGACCTGGGGCTCGAACGCCGACGGCGTCTACATCGAGCTTGCGGACATCGCCGCGCAGGATATCGGCAACACCGTGACGATCACGATCGGCTCCTACAGCTACCAGTACAGCGCGTACAACTACATCAACCTTGTGCTCGGCCTTGACGACGAGGCTCTGCTCAAGGAGACCGTGACCGCGCTCTACCACTACAACCAGGCAGCGGCGGCGTACTTCAATTCCGTCGCCTGATCGAAGCCCGGCACGCAAAACCACTGACGCAAATACTCTGCCACGGCGCGGCTTATGCCGCGCCGTGGTTTTTTCGCAAGCGCGGGTCGTTGACGGGCGGCGCGAACAGGTGTAAAATGGAAAGCGGAAGAGCGCACACCGGCGGTGTATCCCACAACAGCGCCCATAAACGGCGGCGGGCGCGCATATCCGCATCCGGGGGTGAGGGCGTGGTCACGGTCAGCGCATTTGATTTTCCGTCCGCGAGCGGGCGAGACCGCATCCGCTGCCGGGCGTGGACGCCGGACGGTACGGTACGCGGCGCGGTGCAGCTCGTGCACGGCGTCGCGGAGCACACGGGGCGCTATGGGGCGTTCGGCGAGACACTCGCGGCGCACGGCTATGCCGTCGTCGGGGACGACCACCTCGGCCACGGCCTGACCGCCGCGGACGCGTCGGAGCGCGGCTGGTTCGCGGAATCGGACGGCTGGGAGAAGCTCCTCCGGGATGAGCGGACGCTGCGTAATATCATCGCGGCGAAATATCCCGGCGTGCCGATCATCCTGTTCGGCCACAGCATGGGAAGCTTCCTTGCCCGTGAGCTGATCGCCCGCTGTCCCGGCGATTACGCCGGCTGCGTCCTCTCCGGGACGGGCCACACGCCGGTGATCGTGTGCCGGCTGGGCCGCGTCCTCACGGGGCTGACGATCCGTCTGCGCGGCGGCCGATACCGCAGCGAGGCGCTGCAGCGTCTCGCGTTCGGGCGCTATCTGCGCGGCGTGGAAAACCCCGTCGGGCCATACGCGTGGATGTGCCGCGACGAGGCGGTCGTCCGTGCCTTCGACGACGACCCGCTCTGCGGCTTCACGGGCACGGCGGAGCTGATGCACGAGATGCTGAAGGGTCTTGAACACATCGCCCGGCCGTCGCTCATGCGCCGCGTGAACCCGGCGCTGCCGGTGCTGATCGTCTCGGGCGAGGCCGATCCGGTCGGCGGATGGGGACGCGGCGTCCGGACGGTGGCAGAGCGCCTTCGACGCGCCGGCATGACGGACGTGACCCTGAAGCTCTACCCCGGCGCGAGGCATGAGCTTGTAAACGAGCTGAACCGGGATGAGGTATACGCCGACCTTCTCCGCTGGCTCGAGTCCGCCGCGGAAAAGGCCGCCGCATGATAAGACTGTTAACGAGGTGCCGCATGGAATTACCGTATCTGAGCAGGCCGCTCACCGTTGGGCGGCTCACGATGAAAAACCGCATCCTGATGCCCGCTATGCACACGCTCTACACCGAAAACGGCCTGCCCACGCCGCGGTTCAATGAATTCTACTGGCGGCGGGCCGAGGGCGGTACGGGGCTTGTCGTCGTCGGGGCGTGCCGGTTCGACGGGAAGGGCGCGGTCGTCAGCACGATGGATCTCACCCGGGACGAGTGCATCGCCCCGTGGCGTGTGTTCACGGACGGGATGCGATCGCGTGACTGCCCGGTCGCCGTGCAGCTCTACCACGCCGGCCGCTATATGCGTGAGGCCGCCGTCCCGGACGGGCGGGGGGCGATCGCGCCGTCCGCCGTGTACACGCCGTTCACCCGTGAGACCGCCCGCGCCATGACGATCGAGGAGCTGCACGCCGTCGTGGACGCGTGGGCCGAGGGGGCGCGGCGGGCACGGGAGGCCGGATTCGACGCGGTGGAGATCTCCGGCTCGGCGGGGTATCTCATCAGCCAGTTTCTGTCCCCGCTCACGAACACCCGGGAGGATGAATACGGCGGGAGCTTTGAAAACCGCTGCCGTTTCCCGCTCGAGGTCATCGCCGCCGTGCGGCGGGCCGTGGGCGACGACTACACCGTTCTTCTGCGCTATGGGGCGCACACGCTCGTACCCGGCGCCGGAACGAGCGGGGAGTGCCGGGCGTTTGCCGTCCTCGCCGCGAAGGCCGGCGTCGACATGCTCGACCTGACCGGCGGCTGGCACGAGAGCCGCACGCCCCAGCTCACCGGCGATATGCCGAAGGCGGCGCTGTCGTATCTCGCCGCCGCGATAAAGGCGGAGACGGACGTCCCGGTCGCGATGGCAAATCGCATGGGCGACCCGTTCCGGGCCGAGAAGGAGCTTGCGCTCGGCCGCTGCGACGCCGTCGCGATGGGCCGGCCGCTGATCGCGGAGCCGGACGTCGGGAAATACGTCATGGCCGGCGCCCCCGAGAGGCTGCGCCCGTGCACGAGCTGCAACCAGGGGTGTCTCGCCGGGACGTTCTTTGAAAAGCCGATACGCTGTCTCGCAAACGGCTTTGCCGGCCGCGAGTACGCGCTGAAATCCGTCCCGGCGGCGGAGCCGAAGCGTGTTCTCGTCGTCGGCGGCGGCCCGGCGGGCATGGAGTGCGCCCTGCAGGCGGCCCGGCGCGGGCATGACGTCACGCTCTGGGAGAGGGACGGCTGTCTCGGCGGACAGATGGCGCTGTTTTCGACGCTGCCGGCCCGGGACGCGTTCGCGGAGCTGCTGCGGTGGTACGGGCGGGCGCTGCCGGAGGCCGGCGTGACGGTTTGCCTGAACACCCCGGCGGACGCGGACGCGGTCGCAAACGGCGGCTTTGACGTCTGCGTCCTCGCCCACGGGCGGGGGTACAAGCCGTCGCCGGTACCCGCCGCGCCGGACGCCGTGCCCGTGTACACGATGGCGGACATATTTGAAAAGAGGCCGATCCTGCCCCGGCGTGTGGCCGTCATCGGCGGGAGCTTCGTGGGGCTTGAGCTTGCGCGGATGCTCCTGCTTGACGCGAGCGTATCGCCGGACGAGCTGTTCTACCGTATGCGCTACGGCGTGGAGCCGGACGAGACGCTGCACGCCCAGCTCGACGCGTCCGACCGCGAAATCGCCGTCTTTGAGAAGCTGCCGAAGCTCGGCGCGGGCTACGAGGCCGGCATCGCGTGGCCGACGCTCGGCGATCTTGGGCGGTTCGGCGCGGCGCTGCGCAAAAATACGACGGTCACGGCGATCACCGCCGCCGGTGTGGAGACGGCGGACGGCGTCTGGCCCTGCGACGCGGTCATCGTCTGCCCCGGCACACAGCCGGACGACAGCCTGTACGCGGCGCTCCGGGACAGACTGCCCTGCCACGTCGTCGG
>CAJOFW010000136.1 GCA_905234005.1 uncultured Oscillospiraceae bacterium | reverse complement strand
GTCATCTACGAAAAGCAGGCCCACGAGCGCCGGTCGCCCGCGAGCGTGACGAAGGTCATGACGATGCTGCTCGTGGTCGAGGCGATCGAGTCCGGCGCGCTGGAACGGGACGCGGTCGTGACCGCGTCGGAGACCGCCGCGTCGATGGGCGGCAGCCAGATCTGGCTCGAGCAGGGCGAACGCATGACGGTGTCGGAGATGCTCAAGTGCGTGGCCGTCGTCAGCGCGAACGACTGCGCGGTCGCGCTGGCGGAGCAGCTGTGCGGCACCGAGAGCGCGTTTGTCCGGCGCATGAACGAGCGGGCGGCGGAGCTGGGCATGGAGGACACGCACTTTACAAACTGCACCGGCCTTCTGGACGACGACGACCACTACACCACGGCCTGGGACATCGCGCTCATGTCCCGGGAGCTTATCCGGCACGACATGATCAAGGAATACACGACGATCTGGATGGACACGATACGGGACGGGGAATTCGGCCTGTCGAACACAAACAAGCTCATCTTCTACTACGAGGGCGCGACCGGACTCAAGACGGGCTTCACGTCGAAGGCCATGTACTGCCTGTCCGGCACGGCGGAGCGGGACGGCGTCGAGTACATCGCGGTCGTGCTGCACGCGGACACGTCGGCCGACCGGTTCGAGAGCGTCAAGACGCTTCTCAGCTACGCCTTCGCGAACTACGGCCTGACGAGCCTGCGTCCGCCGGAGGCGCTGCCGCCCGTGCGCGTGGAGATGGGCGAGACGGACAGCGTGCAGCCCGTGTACGCGGGCGACGAGTACCTGCTCGAAAAAAAGGGCGTGCTGTCCGGACTGGAATTTTCGATCGAGCTTGCGCCGAGCGTCCCCGCGCCGGTCGCGGCGGGGCAGCGGCTCGGTACGCTCACGGTCACGGGCGGCGGGCAGACGCTCGCCCGCGTCGATATCGTCGCGTCGTCGCCGGTGGCACGGCTCACGTTCGGCGACGTGTACGGACGAATGCTCGGCGCCCTGATCGGCCTCGGCGGCGCGGACGGGTGAGGACGGCGGCCGCGAAGCGCCCGCGGCTGCCTGTCGCATATTTCACTTGCAATGGCGCTTGCTATGGATTATAATATAGGAAGCTATGCTCTGCGCAGGAAGCGAAAGCCTGCAAACTACACGAATGAGAGGCTAGAGATATGGTTAAGGTTGATCTGTCCGGCGCGATCGGATTTCTGGACGGCGCAGGCCCCGACTACGGCGCGGCCGGCGTGGCGCACCGCGTGCTCGCGGAGGGCACCGGCGCGGGCGCGGAGTTCACGGGCTGGCGGCAGCTTCCCCGGCGCGTACAGGGCGAGGAGCTGAAATCCATCCTCGCGGCGGCGGAGCGCATCCGCGCAACCAGCGAGGTGCTCGTCGTCGTCGGCATCGGCGGCAGCTATCTCGGCGCCCGGGCCGGCGTCGAGCTTATTCAGCCGACCGGCGGCCCGGAGATCATATTCGCCGGCACCGGCTTCTCGCCGGACGACCTGAACGATAAAATCGAACGCATCGGCGACCGGGACTTCTCCGTGAACGTCGTCTCAAAATCCGGCACGACGCTCGAGCCGGCGGCGGCGTTCCGCATCTTCCGCGGCCTGCTCGAGAAGAAATACGGCGCGGCTGCGGCCAGAAAGCGCATCTACGCGACGACGGACGCCCGCAGGGGCGTGCTCAAGTCTATCGCGGACGCGGAGGGCTACGACACGTTCGTCGTGCCCGACGACGTGGGCGGGCGCTTCTCCGTGCTGTCGGCGGTCGGCCTTCTGCCCCTCGCGGCGGCGGGGTGCGACGTGCGCACCCTCGTCGGCACGGCGGCGGAGGATCTCTACGCCCTCGAGCAGCGCGGCCCGGAAAACCCCGCCTGGCAGTACGCCGCCATGCGAAACGCCCTGTACGCCCGAGGCAAGACCGTCGAGCTGCTCGCCTGCTACGAGCCGTCGTTCCGGTTCATGGCGGAGTGGTGGAAGCAGCTCTACGGCGAGAGCGAGGGCAAGGACGGCGTCGGCATCTATCCCGCGTCGGTCGAGTTCAACGCCGACCTGCACTCGATGGGCCAGTACATCCAGGACGGCCCGCGTATGCTCTTTGAGACGGTCGTGAGCTTCGACCGGCCCCGCCGGGACTATGAGATCCCGTTTTTGATGGGCGACGCGGACGGGCTCAACTACCTCGCCGGCCGCGGCCTCGGCGACGTGTCCCGCGTCGCGATGGAGGCTGTCAGGGCGGCGCACATCGCCGGCGGCGTGCCGAACATCGGCGTATCGGTCCCCCGCCGCGACGAGGCGGGCTTTGCCGATCTCGTCACCTTCTTCGAGGTCGCCTGCGGCATATCCGGCTACATGCTCGGCGTCAACCCGTTCAACCAGCCCGGCGTCGAGGCGTACAAGAAAAATATGTTCCGTATGCTCGGCAAGCCGGAATGAGCCGAAAAAGAAACCCTCCGCCGCCGGCATGCCGGTCGGCGGAGCGGATACGAAAATTCCCAATAATTTTTCGTCATGCCGGTTGCGGAAATCCCGCAATGATGGTATGATATCCCTACCACAGACAAGGAGCGTGACTACCGTTGGTTAGATTAATCATGGGTCTCAAAGGGACCGGCAAGACAAAGACACTGGTTGAACTGGTGCGCAAAGCGGTTGAGGAAGAGCATGGCGATGTGATCTGCATCGAAAAGGACAAGGCCCTCACATACGACATCCCGTATCAGGCGCGGCTCGTCCACGCCGCCCAGTACGGCATCAACTCGCTTGAGCTTATGCGCGGCTTTATCAGCGGTCTCGCGGCGGGAAACTTTGACATCACCCATGTGTTCATCGATAACCTCTTCAAAATCATCGGCGACGTGGATGAAAAGACGCTGTCCGGTATGCTCTCCTGGCTTGAGCAGTTCGGCAATGTGGAGGGCATCACCTTCACCGTGACCGTCTCCGCCGACCCGGAGAAATTCGGCGAGGACGTCACCCGTTACATCGCCTGACGGCGCATTCCCCACCAAATTATGCCGCTCTTTTCCCGCACAGGCGGGAAAAGAGCGTCGTTACATATTCGCAAAGCCCCAATCCGCGATAAACCCATCATCCGCAGCTCATTTTCGCGGCGTATCCGAACGCCGGGAAACAGGAGAGAGAAAAAATGCGACCCGCAAAAAGAATTCTTATCATCCTTCTGATCGCCGCGCTCTGCGCGACAGGCATCCCCGCGATGACCACCCGCGCCGCCGCCGACGGCGCGAAGCTCGTCGCGTTCACGTTCGACGACGGCCCGAACCAGTACACGTCGCAGCTTCTGGACGGTCTCGAGGCACGCGGCGTCGTCGCGACGTTCTTCATGAACGGCTCAAACGGCGCGGGCGGCGTCTCGAACTACGCGTCGCTGCTGCCCCGGATGTACAACGACGGCTGCCAGCTCGCCAATCACACCTGGGATCACACCTACCTCGCCTCGCTGTCGTCCTCCGCGATCGTCAGCGAGGTGACGCGGGTGGAGACGTATCTCTACAACGCCGTCGGCGGCACGTACAGGGACTTCGTCCGCACGCCGGGCGGCCAGCTCAATTCGACGATCCGCTCCAGCGTCGGCGCGCCGATCATCCTCTGGAGCGTCGACACGAACGACTGGCGCTACCGCGACGAATCGACGGTGTACAGCAACATCGTAAACGGCGTGAGCGACGGCAGCATCGTGCTCATGCACGATCTGTACATCACGACCGTCCGGGCGGCGCTCCGGGCCATCGACACGCTCAAGGCGCAGGGCTACGAGTTCGTGACCGTCGCCGAGCTTATGCGCCGCCGGGGCATAACGCCGCAGAACGGCTCCGTCTATTACAGCGCCCCGAACGAGGGGATCAACCTCCCGGCCTACTCCGCCCCGAACGTGACGATGACGATCTCCGGCGACGACATCCGGGTCGCCGCGTCCTCGTCCGCCGACGGCGTGACGATCTACTACACGACGGACGGCTCCACGCCGACCCTCGCGAGCAATCGCTACACCGGCCCGGTCGCGGTCAAAAGCTCCGGGACGCTCACCTTCTGCGGCATCGACGCCTATGCCACGCGCACGCCGGCGTATTCGGTCTATCTCATGGTGACCCGCAGCGGCTCCGTGTTTATCGACGTGCCCGCCTCCGCCTGGTACCGCGAGGCCGTCGACGAGACCGTGACGGACGGCGTCATGCAGGGCGTCGGCAGCGCCCGCTTCTCCCCGTCCGGCACGCTGACACGCGCCATGCTCACGCAGCTCATCTACAACATGGAGGGGCAGCCCGCCGTCACCGGGGGCAGCGCGTTTTCCGACGTATCCCCGTCCGAGTGGTACTATGACGCGATCGAGTGGGCGGAGAAATCCGGCATCGTGAACGGCTACGGCGACGGCCGCTTCGGTCCGAACGAGCCTGTCACCCGCGAACAGCTCGTCACGATCTTCTACCGCTACGCGGGCACCTTCCTCGGCTATGATACGAGCGCCCGCAGCGACCTGAACGGCTACACCGATACGGGCCGCATCAGCGCGTATGCCGACGCCGCCATGCGCTG
>CAJOFW010000135.1:4613-5595 GCA_905234005.1 uncultured Oscillospiraceae bacterium | reverse complement strand
GACATGGCATTTATTACTCCGGCAACACCGGCATGGCGCATAATTTGCGGTTATTTTGTTGCCGGAGTAATAACTATAGGTGTTTATGGATAAATATAATCCCGCGCTCACCCCGCGCTCCGGGCGGCGGCGTAGAAATCCGTCGCGCCGGGGTGATAGGGCACGCCCGTCAGGGAGGACGCGAACGCGAGGTCGAGGGCGGCGGCCTGATCGGTTTCGAGCGCGGCCGGGTCGGAGAACAGCGCGTACAGAACGTTGTACACGTCGTCGTCCGGCACGTCGTCGCGGGCGATCAGCACGGCGGCGACGGCGGCGGTGGTCACGTCCGACGCAAGGCCGTACACGTCCGCCGGGATGACGCAGCGGCTGTAGGACGGATTCGCGGCGGTCAGCGCCTCGAGCGCGTCGTCGCCGAGGGAGATGAGACAGACGCCGTCCGTCTCCGCGAGAGAGAGGATGTCGGACGCCGGCGCGCCGGCGAGCGCGAACGCCGCGTCGATATAGCCGCCCCGCAGCGATTCGAGCGCCTCGCCGAAGGACTGGTACACGGGGTCGATGTCGCTCTCGCTCAGGCCGCAGGCGGCGAGCACGTCGGAAGCGGCCCGGTTCAGGCCGGAGCCGACCGTCCCGACCGCGACGCGGCGGCCCCGCAGCGCGGACGCGTCGCGGATGTCGGGGTTCGTCGTCACGAGCTGCACAGGCTCCATATACAGCGCGGCGACGGCGGCTATGCCGGTCACAGGGCCGTCGTCCCCGAACAGACCCTCGCCGGCGCACGCCGCGAGCAGGATGTCGGACTGCGTGAAGCCGAGCTGCGCCTCGCCCATTTGCAGCATCTCGATGTTCGCCCGGGAGCCGGTGGTGGCGACGGTCGCGGCGCGTGTGTCCGTGACCGCCCCGACGCGCCGGGCCAGCGCCTCGCCGTAGGCGTAATATGTGCCGGTCTCGCTGCCCGTCGCGACGACGAGAGCCGAGCCGCCCG
>CAJOFW010000135.1:0-4572 GCA_905234005.1 uncultured Oscillospiraceae bacterium | reverse complement strand
GGAGGGGTCGGACGACGGCTCGGACGAAACGCCGGCCGCGGGTTCGGCCGCAATGTCGGACGACGGCTCGGATGAAACGCCGGCCGCCGATTCAGATTCGGACGCGGTGCCGTCCGCCGGTTCGGTCGCCGTATCGTCCGCCGGGGCGGACGACGACGCAGGCGTCGGCTCGTCCGTCCGGGGCGCGGTACCGGCTCCGCAGGCGCAGAGTGTGAGGACGAGCGCCGCCGTGAGCAGGAGGATCAGGAGCTTCTTCAAGAGTTTGCCTTTCATGAGCATGGATCGCGGCGCTTCGTCACGCCGCCGCCGGGGTGCTCGTGCGGTGGGTGATGAGCTGGAACGTGAAGATCAGCACCAGCACGACAAGGCCGATGATATCGGTCAGCGTGCCGGGATAGATGAGCAGAAGACCCGCCGCGAGTGCGACGATCCTGAGCGGCCACACGAGCGCGCCGCGTACATAGCCCTCCAGCCCGATGCCGAGGCAGAGCATACCGGCCAGCGACGTGAGGACGATCTGGATGACCTCAACAGCCGTCGTATCGACGAGCAGCATGGCCGGGTTCAGCGCGAAAACGTACGGGACGACGAACGCGGCGATCGCGAGCTTTGTGGCGTTGAACGCGGTCTTCATCGGCGGGGCCTTGGCGATGGCGGAGCCGGCGTAGGCCGCGAGCGCGACCGGCGGCGTGATGTCCGCGACGATGCCGAAGTAGAACACGAAGAAATGCGCCGCGATGGGGGCGATGCCGATCGCGTCGCTCATGAGGATCGGCGCGCAGGTCGAGGCCATGATGCAGTAGTTCGCGGTCGTGGGCACGCCCATGCCGAGCACGATGCAGCAGAGCATCGTGAGAAACAGCGCGATGAACGCCCGCCCGCCGGACACGGCGACGATGGCGGTGATGAGCTTCGAGGCGAGGCCGGTCGAGGTGATGCACCCGGCGACGAGGCCGGCCATGGCGCAGGCGACGGCGACCGTGATCGAGCTTTTCGCGCCGGCCTCGAGCGCGTCGATGAACTTGCCGGGCGTGAGGTTGTCGGAGGTGTCGTCGCTTTTCGTGACCCTGGTGATCACGTTGTTCACAAGCCCCACGGCGATCGCGACGATGATCGCGACGGCGGCGGAGAACTGCATCGTCCGCGTACCCGAGGCGACGAGCCAGACGAGCACGACAAGCGGCGCGAGCAGATACACCCGCGGCAGCAGCTTCAAAAGCCGCGGCAGCTCCTCCCGGGGGATGCCCCGCAGACCGAGCCGCTTCGCCTCGAGGTGGACGACGATGAAGATGCCGGTGAAGTACAGCACGGCGGGCAATATCGCCTTGAGCGCGACCTGGCCGTAGGGGATGCCCATGTACTCGGCCATCAGAAACGCCGCCGCCCCCATGATGGGCGGCATGATCTGTCCGCCCGTGGACGCGGCCGCCTCGACCGCGCCGGCGAATTCGCCCCTGTAGCCGGTCTTCTTCATCATCGGGATCGTGACGGAGCCGGTCGTGACCGTGTTGCCGACCGACGAGCCGGACACCATGCCGCACAGCGCCGACGAGATGACGGCCACCTTCGCCGGGCCGCCCGAGAACCGGCCCACCAGCGCGTTCGCGAGGCTGATGAAGAACTGCGATATGCCCGTCCGTTCGAGGAACGCGCCGAAGATGATGAACACGACGATGTATTTCGCGCAGACGTTGATCGGCGTGTTCATGAGGCCGGTCGTCGTGTAGAACAGGTCGTAGATCACCTTGCCGAACCGGACGTTCGCGAACGTATACACCATCAGCGCCCCGACGACGCAGAGGATCGGTATGCCCACGCAGCGGCGGCACAGCTCCATGAACGCCAGTATGCCGCAGATCGCCATCGCGACCATCTTCGGATCCTGCGTCACACGGGTGGCGAGCTTGATGATGCCCGTGGCGTTTCCGGCGAAGTAGAAAAACGGCGCCGCGCCGACGATCATGATGACGATGTCGTACCACGGGATGTAGTTGACGCGGGCGGAGCCTTTTTTGATCGGGTAGTGCAGATAGCCGAGAAGCAGGATGCAGCCGAGGAAAATATTCAGCCGCTGCTCCGGCATCATCGTGGAAAACAGCGTGACGTACACGCAGTACACCGAGAACGCCGCGGCGATATACCGCATCACCTGCCGGGGCACGCCCTCCCAGATGCGGGTATTCGACTCGCGGTCGTATTTCTTCATGACCGCCTCGACGTCCTCCGCGGAGCCGACGCCGGTGTCGTCGTCGGCGGCGGCGGTCTCGTCGATGACGGTATCGGGCGATTCTGTCTCCTTCTTCTTGCGCATGGCAAACTCCTTTCTTCGGAAATTGTTTTCAGAGCCTCCATCGTTCCGGCCCGGGGCCGCACGATGGAAAAACGGCCCGCATCCGCTTCGGATGCGGGCCTTTGCGTCCGGGCAGCAGGCGGCGGCTTACTTGCCGGCGACCTCGATGCCCTTGTCCGCGAAGTACTGGACGGCGCCGGGATGATACGGCACGTCGGTGACGGACGTGGCGAAGTCGAGGGACAGCTCGCCGGCCTTGTCATGGCCGAGGCTGTCGAGGTTCTCGAACACGCCGTACAGGAAGTTGTACACGTCGACGTCGGACACGTCGTCGCTGGCGATGACCACGGCGCCGACGGCCACGGTGGCGGCGTCCTCAGGCATGCCGTAGGTATCGGCGCTGATGGTGTACTCGGTGTAGTACGGGCTGGAGGCGGTCAGCTCGGCGATGTGCTCCGCGTCGATGCTGACGAGGTACACGTCGTTCGTGGCGGCGAGGGAGGTGACGGCGTTCGTGGGAGCGCCGGCGACGATGAACGCCGCGTCGATCTGGCCGTCCTGCAGCGCCTCGACGGAGTCGGCGAAGGACTGGTAGGTCGGGTTGATGTCGTCCTCGGTCAGGCCGTAGACGCCGAGCACGTCGATGGCGTTGAAGTACACGCCCGAGCCGGCGGCGCCGATGGAGACGTTTTTGCCCTCAAGGTCGGCGACGGTCTTGATGTCGGGGTTCAGGGTGACGATCTGCACCTGCTCCATGTACAGAGCGCCGACGACGGAGAAGCTGTTGTCCGCGCCGTCCTCCTCGAAGAGGCGGGTGCCGTTGTAGGCGTAGGCCATGACGTCGGACTGCACGAAGCCGATCTCGGCGTCGCCGTCCTGCAGGGCGTAGATGTTCGCCTGCGAGCCGCCGGAGGTGATGGCGGTGACGGACGTGCTGGTCACCTCGGAGACCTTCTGCGCCATGACGCCGCCGAAGGCGTAGTAGGTGCCGGAATCGCCGCCGGTGGTGAAGTTGATGGCGGAGCCGCCGTCCTTCGGGGCAAGGCCGCTCTCGGCGGCCTCCTCGGCGGGAGCGGCCTCCTCGGCGGGAGCGGCTTCCTCAGCCGGAGCCTCCTCGACGGCCTCCTCGGCCGGGGCGGCTTCCTCAGCGGGGGCGGCGGGTTCCGCCGCGCCGGAATCGGCCGTGCCGCCGCAGGCGCAGAGCGCCGCGAGCATCATAACGGCCAGAAGCAGAGCGATGATCTTTTTCATGCGTATTTGTCCTCCGTTTTGAAGTATTTCGTATCCGATCATGCACGATGCACACATTATAAACAGATACCGCCGAAATTTCAAGCACTATTCTGCAATTCCGATTGTCAGTTCCTGCACATTCATGGTTTTGCCGTGCGGCAACAGAGCCGGGGCGGGCGTTTTTGTGGATAATCACGGGCAAAAGCGGTCATTTGCGCCGCTTCCCGAGATTTCCGTTGACAAACCGGCGGGAATGGTATATAACTTGGCTTGACCGGCTCTGGTTGCCGGAAATATGATAATTGGAGGAAAACAAAGATGAAAAAGCTTCTTGCGCTTCTGCTCGCGCTCACGATGCTCGCGGCGCTGTGCGCCTGCTCGTCCGAGGCCGGCACGGCCCCCGCCGAGGAGCCTGCCGCCGAGGAGGCCGCTCCCGTCGAGGAGGCCCCCGCCGTCGAGGAGGCCCCCGCCGAGGAGGAGGCCGCCGCCGAGGTCACCTGGGCCGACTATCAGGCGTATCTGATCGAGAAGGCCGGCTCCAACGCCCCCGATCTGGACGAGTTCGTCGGCCAGGTGCAGGCGATCGGCAGCTGGGAAGAGCTTGACCAGACCGTGTCCCCGTGGGATTTGATGTTCTCCACGATCGGCCTGTCCACCTGGGAGGAATTCCAGGCCGGCATCGTGAAGGAGCCTGCCGTCGGCCCCGGCGTTGACGCGTCCGACGAGGCGTCCGACGAGGCGTCTGACGAACCCGCCGACGAGGCGTCCGATGAGGCGTCCGACGAGGCGAGCGAGGAGCCGCCCGAGGGCAGCACGATGGAGAACCCCGCCCACGGCGGCGTGGAGGGCGCGATCTCCGAGGCCGACTATCAGGGCTACCTGACCGCCTGGCTTGACGCGGAGTACGAGCTGAACGACACCATGGACGAGACGATGAAGGGCGAGTTCCAGACCCTGATCGACGCTGGCGACTTCGAGACCTTCCCGGCGGACATGCTGTTCAACGGCATGCTCGTGACCGGCGCGGCGATGACCTACGACGAATTTGT
>CAJOFW010000134.1 GCA_905234005.1 uncultured Oscillospiraceae bacterium | reverse complement strand
TGCTCTACGTAGTCGTCCCAGCGGAGGCCGCCGTCGGAGACGTACAGCTTGCCGCCGCCGTCCGTGTAGTCGGTGGTGATGGTCTCGGTGCCGTCCTCCGAATAGGTGGACGTCGTCTTGACGCAGTCGTAATAGTACAGCTCGCCGTCGGAGAACGCGCCGCTGAATTGCCACTCAGCGGTCTCACTGGCGCTGTTCGACCACGAAACGTCGACGCTGTAGCTCGTCGGGCCGCCGCTTACACGCATGACGGCGCGGCCGGCGACGGAGTCATAGTAGGTGCCGGAGATGTCCGTCACGGGCGCGGGGGCTTCCGTGGGGGCGGGCGTGACGACCGGCTCGGCTCGGGCGTGTTGGTGGGGGTGGGGTTCGGCGTCGCCGCGGTCACGGAGACGACGGCCTGGCCGCTGCTGGTGCTGCCGACGCTGTTGCTGAAGCGGCAGTAGACCCTCCAGCCGTTCATGCCGTAGGGGACGTTCGACAGGCGCAGGGTGTTCTCGTTGCCGCCGCTGACGCCCATAGTCTCAAACGTGGACTTGATCGCGTCGTAGGCGATATCGGAGCCGCCGTCCGGGCTGACGAAGTGCCACACAATGCTGCTGGCGTTGTCGGCTCTCGCCACGAACAGGCAGGTACCGCCCTCGGCCAGACGCTCGTCGGTCGGGCTTTTGACTACCTTCGGGGCGGCGGGCACGGGCGTCGCGGTGGGTGCGGCGGTCGCGGTCGGAGCGGCGGTCGCGGTCGGAGCGGCGGTCGCGGTGGGTGCGGCGGTCGGAGTCGGGGCAGCCGTTTCGGTGGACTCGGCGGGCGCTTCCGGCGCGGCGGATTCCACGGGTGCGGCGGATTCGCGGTTTCGGCGGGGGCCTCGGTGGCCGGGGCCTCCGTCGAGGCTGCGGCCTCCTCCCTTTTGGAGCCGCAGGCGGTGAGCACACTCAGCGCCATGACAAGGCACAGAACGACGCCGAGAAGCTTGACATACGTTTTCATTTTGGTCTCCTTTGTATAATGGTTGAATATGTGCTTCGACTGATTATGAGATTTGACCGACAGGAATTCCAAACGGCGGAAATCCGATCGGCGAGCAATCCCGATGATGTGACTTACGACGCCTCGCCGGAAGCGCCCATATCGACGTTCGCCACGAGATCGGAGGCGTCGACGGGCACGATACCGGCGGCGGTGTCGGCGGCGATGGCGTCCTCGACGGCGGCGACGGCCTCGGCGAGATCGACGCCCGCGGGCACGACGATGACGTTCTCATACGTCCCGGCGGCAAGCTCGACAAGCTCGCCGTCGACGTACACGTCGCCGTCAACGATGCTCGCGTCGTCCACGGTCAGGGCGGCGAGGTAGCTCAGGCCGGTGCAGGTCCACGCGGAATTCTCGAGCGTCAGGGAGACGGGGTTGTTCACGGTGGGCGCGGCGTAATTCAGCAGGCGGCCGATGGAGAGGTAGTTATAGGTGCCCTCGCGGCCGTAGGAGTCGACGGTGATCGTACCGGTCAGCATGGCGCCGTTGTCGTCGCAGTGGGCGGCGTAGGCGGAGCTGACAGCGCCCGTGAGAGCGGCGTCGGTCAGGTTCACGGCGATGCTGTCGTTCTTGAACGCGGTCTGGGAGCCGGTCTGGCTGCCGACGCTGTTGTAGATGTTGCCGGTGAGGTCGGAGTCTGCGATATTCAGCGTGGTGACGCCGCCTTCGCCGCCGTTCGGGGCAGCGAGGTACTCGTCATAGGTGCCGTAGGGCACGGTGAACGTCGTCGCGCCGGGGCCGCCGCCGAGGTCGTCGGAGTCGATGACCGTGAGCAGATTGCCGCCCCAGGCGTTGTCGCCGGTCAGATTGACGGTCACGTCGTCGAGGCTGATGGTCTCGCCGTTGCCGCCCTTGGACTTGATCATGAGGAATGTGTCCGTCACATCAAAGTCGGCCTCGGAGATGCTCAGCGCGGTCGTGGCGCGGGTCTGGTGGCTCATGAAGCCGATGCGGTCGGACCAGCCGTAGAAGCGGCCGTTGTCGGAGGCACCGATCGTAACGGAGCCGCCGGTGATGATGACGAGGTAGTCAGGGGCGAACCAGCGTCCGCCGTAGGCGTAGTCGGTGAAGCCGTCGCAGTAGGCGATGTAGCCGGACATCCGGCCGGCGCGGCCATACTCCACGCCGACAGGGAAGCCGCCGAAGTCGACGACCTCGTCGATCTGAGCGCCGGTCTCGTCCACATTCCACAGCTCGCCGAGGACGGCGACGGTGTCGGTGGCGACGAGGGTGCCGTTGCCGGAGTCGGTCGAGAGAACCGCCCAGCCGTTCGAGGCGACGACGCAGTCGGTGAAGGTGATGTCGGCCTGGCCGCAGTCGAGGGTTGCGCGGATGTTGCCCGTGAGGCCAAGGGCGAAGGGCACCTGCTGCATCATGGGCGTGGCGTAGTTGTCCTCGGTGCTGTAGGCGACGAGATCTTCATCGTTGAAGGACTGGATGATCGTGTTCGAGACGTTCATCTCAGAGCTTGCGCCGGCCCAGATGGCGGAGCGCAGAGCGCCCTGCGTCACGAAGAAGCAGTTGTCTACGTTGACCGTCGCGTCGCCGGCGGACACCACCACGGCGCCCTGACCGGAGAAGTCGTCGCCGCCCCGGCCGTAAGCGCCGAACGCGGAGTTTGAAATGTTGACCTCGCCCGCGGCCACGTAGATGCCGGACATGTAGTCGCCGTCGGAGACGAACTCCATCCAGTCGACGGAATTGTCGGTGATGTCCGCGCCGTACTGGGCGGCGGTGACGGAGCTTTCCTCCACATAGCCGTTCTCGTCAAAGTACGCGGCGGCGATGTAGGAGAAGGGGCCGATCAGGCTGCCGGCGTCGTCGCCGAACTTGGAGTTGCCCTGATTCGTGCTCGCGGCCTTCTTCACGAGCGTGATCTCCACGTCGCCCTCGAAGGTTCGGCCGGCGGCGTTGTAGAGGTTCTCCTGAACCCCGCCGACGGTGAGGATCGCGGCGTATTCGGCGTAATCGACGTCGATCTCGCCGCCGTCATAGACGATCTTCGCGACGTTGCAGAACCGGGTGGCGTCCACATAGTCGACGTACTCGGGCGCGATCTCCACCGATACGACGGTGAGGGTATCGCCGGCCCAGTGGGTTTCGTCCACCTGCCGGAAGCCCTCTGCCGGAGCGGCGCTTGCCTCGCCGGAGACCCCGCCGGTCTCGCCGGACGCGAACGCGCCGAGGGAGAGAACCATGCAGAGAGCCAGAAGCACGGACAGTACCCTTGCGGTTTGTTTCATTTGCGCTTACCTTTCCTTTCAAATTGTTAATATTTAGGCTTTTCACCGGAAGCCATTTTAGCACCGCCGTCGTCGCTTGTAAAGGGCTGAAATGTGTGTTTTTTACAGGTAATTCGGATATTGCGGCTGTCCGCGAAAACATTTTCTGGACGGCGGACGGTGAATGTGATATAATCCCAACTCAGGCGGCGACCCTGCCGTTTTCCGGAAAAGGTTCGGGAAGCCAACGGGCCAAAAGCCAAACGACCAAAGGCACAAAGCCGCAGGGAGGTAATAACAAATGAAAAGAAGCATGGGAAAATGGGTCTGCCGGCTTCTCGCGCTGTGGGCGGCGCTGACACTGGCGCTCGCGCCGTGCGCGCTGGCGTCCACCGAGCCGTCCGGCGAGGCGTCCTCCGGGGAGATGTCCGGGGAGATCGCCGGCATCGACTATCTGGCGCTGGTGAACAAGCTCAATCCCCTGCCCGAGGGCTGGGAGGACGCGCTCGTGACCGTGACGGTGACGAACTCCGTGGGCGACGAGGTGGAGGTGGAGACGAAGGCGTACGACGCTTATCTTCGCCTGAAGGCCGATCTTGAGGAGAACAACGGCATCTGGCTCGAGCTGGATTCCGCCCGGCGCAGCGTCGCCGCCCAGCAGGAGATCATGGATCGCTTCATCGAGAAATACGGCGCGGACTACGCGGCCAAAACCGTGGCGACGCCCGGCTATTCGGAGCACCACACCGGCCTTGCGCTCGACCTCTATTTCCGGCTGGAGAACGAGGACGGCACGTTCACCGACGTGTATTACAACGAGGACATGGTGCAGTACCCGGAGATCTGGGCGCAGATTCACGAAAAGCTGGCCGATTACGGCTTCATCCTGCGCTATCTCGAGGGCAGGGAGCACATCACGGGCTACGGCTACGAGCCGTGGCACATCCGCTATCTGGACGACGCGGACATCGCCCGTGAAATCACGGAGCGGGGGATCACGCTCGAGGGGTATCTCGGAGCCGTGAACGAGACGGACGTAGATATCGACTACGGCGACTCGGCGCTGTACACGGCGGAGGAGCTGGCCGAGGCAGCCGTACAGATCAAGTGCGCCTTCGCGTCCTGGGCAGGCTGTGAGCTGCACGCTCTCCGCTACGCCGGGGACGAGGCGAACACGGCGGAAAATCTCGCGTGGCTCAATTCGCTGGCAGACGGCGCGGATTATACGCAGGTCGCCGAATTTTTGGGCGATTTCCACTCGCCCGCCGGGGAATCCGGCGCATGGGAGCCGGACACGGAATACACCGATTACCAGTGGTGGCTCGCCCGCGGCGAGGACGGCGGCTGGGAGATCGTGAGCACGGGCTACTGATCGCCGCCGGATACATCGACAGAGCGGAGACATTGACAGGGAGGATTTTACACTTGGACATTCAATATCTGCTCTTTCTGCAAAGCTTTCGCAACAGCATACAGGACGCGTGGACGCCGTTCATGGAATGGGTGTCGATGTTCGCCACGACGTATCTCATCCTGATCCCGGTATTCTACTACTGGAACGTCAGCAAGAAAAAGGGTCTTTACACGCTGGTGTCGTATTACTTCTGCATGGTGCTGACGCCGCTGATCAAGCTGACTGCGTGCGTATACCGCCCGTGGATACGCGACGCCCGGATCGTGCCCGCCGGCGACTCGATCACGACCGCGACCGGCTACTCCTTCCCCAGCGGCCACACGACGACCGCCGGGCCGCTGGCCGGGGGCATGGCGGTCAATACGTGGGGGGATAAGCGCACGCGCTGGATATCCGTGGTCATGGTGCTCTACATACTCCTGACCGGCTTTTCGCGAAACTATCTGGGCGTGCACACGCCGCAGGACGTCTTCGTGGCGATCTGCGTCTCGGTGCTCTGCCTGATCGCGGCGGCGAAGCTGTTTCAGTACCTCGACAGTCACCCGGAGAAGGAGGATATGCTTCTTCTGATCGGGTTCATCGTCTGCTGGCTGGGGATCGTGTACATCACGTTCAAGCCCTATCCCATGGATTACAGCGCCGACGGCAAGCTGATCGTCGACCCGCAGAAGATGATGAACGACGGCTACGGCGACATCGGCAAGATGATCGGCTTTATCGTCGCCCGGTATGTGGAGAAGAGATGGATACGCTTCGAGCCGCTGAAAAACGGCTGGAAAAGCGTCGTCATCTGCCTGCTCGGCCT
>CAJOFW010000133.1:7242-11867 GCA_905234005.1 uncultured Oscillospiraceae bacterium | reverse complement strand
GCGCTCCCGGCTCCAGCGTGTTCAGATAGTCGGGCAGGAGCGTGAAATCCAGACTGCCCTCCTTTGCCGTAAAGACGTCCGATGTGATCGCCTCGCCGTCCACCGCCGCGCCGTTGAATGCGGGGTACGTCTCCCGGTCGTCTCCGACACGCCTGACGATGAACCGCAGACCGTCGCCGGTTCCCTTCTCCCACGACGCGTCCCCGCCCTCCGCGAGGTAGTAGCTGTCGTCCTTCCAGACGGCGTAGGCGGCGTCGAGGCCCTTGACCTGCGTCTCGCCGTCGATGATATCCGGCTCGTCGGCGTCCGGCGACGTGGCCCAGCCCGCGAAATAGCGGTTCTCGTCGTAGATCACGGCCTCGCCGACGGCGTCCTCGACGTCCGCGTACGAGAACACGCCCTCATATTCCATCAGCATCCGCAGGGCCGTCTGTCCGACCTCGGGGAATACGCCGCCGTTCGCGTCAAGGGTCACCTGCCAGCCCCAGACGGCTGTATACGTCGTGTCGCCGGCGATGTGGTAGTACGGATAGATATCCGCCGTGTACGGGATGAATTCGCCGTTCTGATCAAGCCAGCCGATGGCGCGCATCCGCGGGTTCTCGTGGCGGACGACCATGCCGTAGAAGATGTGGCCGATTCCACGGGCGGACTGGTAGGTCGTGACGGTGGGATCGTCCAGCATATAGCCGCCGTTCGCGTCGAAGGTCACGAGCACCTTTTCCGTGTAGACCGCGTAGAGCGTATCCGTGTCCAGCTCGTCATACAGCGTCACGCCCTCAATGATATCCTCGTCCGGCGTCTTGGCGTCCGGCTCCCGGGACCAGCCCGCGAACGCGAGGGCGACGTCCTCGGTCCGGGGATCCATCCTCGTGGTGAACGGCGTGCCGTCCACGTAGCTCTGCGCCATCGTCGGCTCGCCGGTCAGCGCGAAATAGCCGCCGTTCGCGTCCATCAGCATCGTCTTCATGTCGCGGTAGATCGCGTACACGTCCATGTCGCCCAGGACATAGATCGCGTCGTCCACCTCGGTCGCGTCGGGATCCGTGGACCAGCCCGCAAACGACAGCACCTTGTCGTCGCCGATCGTCAGGCCGGTCTGGCGGTAGTTGTGGATCTCCGTGCCGATCGCCAGCGGGATCTGCTTTTCGGTGATCAGGGGGTCGTCGTCAAACCATGCCAGCTCCTCGATGTTCGCGTGGAACGTGACGACCGACGTCTCCGCCGCCGTCAGAACGGCCGTGAAGCTCGTCGCGCCGCCGCCCATCTCATGCAGGCGGATGAAATAGGACTCTCCGGCCGTCATCCGCATGGAAATTGAGGCGTTGCCGTCCGTGTCGATCGCGTTGGAGGTGGCCAGTGTGTTCCCGTCCGCGTCCGTCACGAGGATGGCGGCGGGCAGGTAGCCGTCGGCGTTGTCCCTTGTGTAGATCGTATAGACCGCCGTCTCGTCGGGCCGGAAGGCAAAGAGCTTTCCGCCCGATACGACGTCCAGCTCATACGGCTCATCCGGGATCATCGTCTCGATGTTGTCCGTGTTGTAGCGCCACACGGCGGTGACCTCGGTCAGCGGCTCCGTGATGATCGTGCTCTCCGTGTACCGGACGCCGTTTCCGTGCTGCGTGTACCAGCCATCGAAAAGATAGTTCTCCGGCTCGAAATGCGTGGGCTGGAGCACGATGAAGCTCTGGCCGCGCTGACAGGTCATCTCGACCGCCTGATAGACGGAGCCGTCCATCTCGATGTAGCCGTCCTCGACCGTATAGTCGACGAGGCATACGGTCGACCACACGGCGTAGAGGTCAGTGCCGATCATGCTCGTGTTGGTCATGCCGACCGTGACGTTCGGCGTGTCCGCGTCCGCCCCGGTCGCCCAGCCGAGGAAGCTCGCGTCGGGATCGTTCGTATCGGGGACTGCGCTCTCCGTGAACGCGTCGCCCCGGAACTGCACCGATTCGTACTCCGTGACCGACGGGTCGCCGAAATAACCGTATGGCCCGGCGTGGAGCGTGATCGTGACGTAGCGGTCATCGGCCGCCTCGTCCGCGTATGCTCCGCCGGACATCATGAGAGGCGCTGCCAGCACGACGGCCAGCATGAGAAGAAACGCCCCGATCCGTTTGATAACTCTGTTTTTCATGGTCGCCTCCATAAGCTTCCGAAATGTGTGTCCATATGTGTATGCCGCTTCTGACACGGCGGATTCACAACGAATTACGATTCGCCTTCGTCCAGAATCACGATGCGGCCCTGACCGGTGGGGTCGGCATAGTCGTCGGGGATGACGCCGCCGAGGGTGTCGACGATGTAGTCGATCAGAATCCGGCTGTCAAGCCCGGCGTTTTCGATCTGAATCGCCGCGCCGTCAAAGGCGGTGAGCCCGTCGCCGTTCTGACAGAGCGTATAGTCCGCGCCCGCGAGCGTATAGACCGCGTCCGGCTCGACCGGCTTACCGCCCACCGTGACGTTTTTTACGCGGCGCTCGCCCTCGATGCCGACCATCATGCCGTTCTCATCCTCTGTACAGCCGCTCGGGACAGACACGTCGACCTCATAATACATACCGGATACCTGGAGGAAGCTGCCGAATTCGCCGGGAAGGCTTTTGCAGCCCCACTCGAGACCGTCCAAAAGCTGCTGACCGGTCACCTCAAGCACGCATATCTGATTCTGAAACGGAAGTACGCTGAGGATGTCGCCATAGGTGACAGCGCCGGCGTCTATCGTGACGCGGACGTTGCCGCCGCCGATCACCGCGACGTCCGCGCCGGTCTGTATCCGCAGGGCGTCAGCGCACAGATCGCCGAGATTCGTCTCGGCCCGCCGCACCATGCGGATGGGGCTTCCGGCGGCGTCCGTCTCCACCGGGTCGCTGATCGTGAGCGGGAACGCCGTGTAGGCGATGACCTCGTCCGTCAGCGCCGACAGCGCCGCGTTCGCGGCGTCCACAGCGGCGGCGGCGTCGTTTTCAATGCCCAGAAGCGTCGGCAGGGCGATGTCGTTCGTCCAGCTCCAGAGGCCGGTCTCGAGAACCTCCCCGTCGGCGGAGATGTGGCTGTAGCCGATGTTCGCAAGCTTTGTGCCGCAGGCGGAGCGTACGACGTCCTGTCCGGCGGCGTCCTTCATGACGACCTGCTCCGTGTCGTGGCTGTGCCCGTCGAGGAACACGTCGACGCCGGTCGTGTGCTCGATGACGTCCGCGTATGTCCACGGCTGCGCGGGCGCGTCGAGACCGAGATGACCCATCACGTACACAAGCTCCGCGCCCTCGGCCCTCGCCGCGTCCACCGCCGCCTGCACGGCGCCGTACAGCGCCTCGCCGGTCGTGTCGCCCATGAAGCCGTAGATGTACGCGCCCTCGTCGTCCTGGAATATGGACGGCGTGGAGCTTACAAGGGTCTGGGGCGTCGTCACGCCGACGAACGCGATGGCGCGGCCGGCGACCTCCTCGATGATGTACGGCTCGAATACAAGCTCGCCGAGGTGGTTGAAGTTACAGCTTATGTACGGGAAATCCGCCATCTCCGTCAGCGCGAGAAAGCGCTCCATGCCGTAGTCGAACTCGTGGTTGCCGGGGATCGCGATGTCGTAGCCGACCTCGTTCATCAGCCCGATGACGGTCTCTCCCTCGCTCAGCATACCGACGGGCGCGCCCTGTATGGCGTCGCCGTTGTCCACAAGGAGCGTGGTATAACCCTGCGCCTCGAGAGAGTCCCGTATCGCCGCGACGCCGGCGTAGCCGAAGCCCTCGTCGATGCCGCAGTGGACGTCGCTCGTGTAGAGGATGTAGATCTCGCCGTTTTTCTCCGCCGCGTCCGCCGCTTCCTCCGACGAGGCCGCCGCCGAAACGGACAGCCCGCCGAGCAGCGTCAGCGCAAGAAGCAGCGCCGCGAGGCGCATGGATGCCTTTCCTTTCATACTACACCTCCCGTAGTCGAATGTCATTCAAGCCTGTTGGCCGACCGCCTTTTTCCGAGCGGCGGCGAACGGCCGCTTTCAGCTTCCGTCCTGTGCCCTTTTACCTGTGATTTCTATGACATTATACCATCTCTCCCGCCCGAAGGAAACCCCTATTTTCACTTTCCGGAAATCGCGGGCCATATCTTTTGCGTCTTTCGCGCCCTGTCATACCCGCGTCCGTTAATCCGGCGTCAGGCCGCCCTGAAAAATGCCCGGAATAAGCTCGCCCCGTCCGGGGAATACTAAAAACGCGCCCTTAATCGCACGAGCGATTCGTTACCGGGCGCAAAGCCTTGGAAACGCCGCCGTTTCAAAGCGAACCCAAAGTCTTTTTGACGCCTTTTCTTTCAAGAAAAAGTATTACTGCATATCAGCGAAGGGTGACTCTGCCATGACCGATAACCGCACGCCCGAAACAACCGCATCGAATGCCGGCGCGAACATCTCCGTATACAGCGTGTACGAGACCGACCGGCTCCGCTGCCGCGGCGGAAACACCCGAATCCGGGTCACGGAGCATTTTCCCCGAACCGGAAAAACCGTCGTCGACCTGATAGGCGATATGATCCTCGCCGACGCCCGGCTGGACGGCTGAGGAAGAAATACCCATAACCGGTAAATCATTTACGGCGCTGTGTTTTCCCGGGTCTGTTCCCGCCCTTTGC
>CAJOFW010000133.1:3510-7148 GCA_905234005.1 uncultured Oscillospiraceae bacterium | reverse complement strand
GACGACGAAAACTACGGCGACAGCGTCTCCATCGAGACCCAGCGCACCATCCTGCGGGGCTATGCCGGGGAGCACGGCTTTCGCGTCTACGACGAATACATCGACGACGGCTGGAGCGGCACGAATTTTGAGCGCCCCGGCTTCCGGCGCATGATGGCCGACGCGGACGCGGGCAAAATCAACTGCATCATCACGAAGGATCTGTCCCGTTTCGGACGCGAGCATGTGATGATGGACTATTATCTGGAATTCGTATTCCCGGAAAAACGCATCCGCTACATAGCCGTCACCGACAACGAGGATACGGAGCGGGGCCTGAGCGACTTTGTCCCGTTCAAGAACCTCTTCAACGAATGGCTCGCCAAGGACACCAGCCGCAAGGTCAAGGCGGCCTACAAGGCCAAATACAGCGCCGGCGAATACCTCTGCACCTACGCCCCGCTGGGATACAAAAAAGACCCCGACCACCCCAACCGGCTGATCGCGGACGAGGAAACGCGGTGGATCGTCGAGCGGATATTCGAGCTGGCCGCCCGCGGCTGCGGGCCCGGCAGGATCGTCCGAATCTTCGCCGAGGAAAAGATCCCCTCCCCGAGCTGGCTCCATTACCGGCGGGACGGGTCGTTCTCGAACATCCACGGGGACGACCCCGGCGGGAAGGCGTATCACTGGACGAACGCGACCGTCAGGAACATTCTGACGAACGAGACGTATATCGGAAACAGCATCCACAACCGCCAGCACAGCATCTCCTACAAGAACAAGAAGATGATCCGCAATCCGAAGGATGAGTGGGTTCGGGTTGAGAACACCCACGAGGCGATCATAAGCCCGGAGCTGTTTCATCGGGTGCAGGAGCAGGCGGCAATCCGCCATCGCAGCACGAAGGACAACCGCGTTCAAATCTTCTCGGGTCTTCTGCGATGCGGCGGCTGCGGCCGCTCCATGAGCTTCGGAACCAACAGGACACGCAAGGGCGTTCCCTATTCCTATTACTGCTGCACCGCCTACCGGCAATACGGCGCGGAGCGGGCGGGCTGCACCCAGCATTACATCCGCTATGACACGCTCTACGCCTGCGTACTCGCCCGTATCCGGGAGTGGGCGCAGCCGGCGCGGTCGGACGACGAGAACCGGCTGCTGCAGAGGCTCCTGAACGCAGGCGACCGCGAACGGGCGGCGGCGGCGAAAAAGCAGACGGCGGAGCTTAACAGGGCCGAGAAGCGAAGGACGGAGCTTGACCGCCTGTTCACGCAGCTCTATGAGGATCGGGTCAGCGGCAGGATCACGGAGTACAACTTCGATATGCTCTCCGAGAGGTATCAGGCGGAGCAGTCGGAGCTTGCCGCAAAGCTCGAGCGCATGAGAGCGGAGCTTGACAAAGAGCGCGAAACGGCGGACAACGCGAAAAAGTGGCTCGCCGTCATCCGGCAGTACGCCGACCCGCAGGAGCTGACCGCCGAGATGCTGAATAATCTGATCGAAAAGATCGTCATTCACGAGCCCGTGACGGCCCCGGACGGCGGCAGGGAGCAGGAGATCGAAATCCATTACCGCTTCATCGGCAAGATAGACTGATCGGTCATCCGTATATCCTTATCGATCACTGAGGGACCTTGCCTATAAGGTCATGCAGGCGCGGGAGGCGCTCATCAGCGAGCACCAGAAGGAGCCGTCCGTGGACGAGATCGCGAAGGCCCTCGGGATCGAGACAGCCGACGTCGTCATGGCGATGGACGCGATATCCGACCCCGTGAGTCTCTCGGAGCCGGTCTACGGCGAGGCGGGCGAGGCCATGAGCGTCATGGACAAAATCTGCGACAACAAAAACACCGACGCGTCGTGGCTCGAGCGCATCGCGCTCACCGAGGCGAACGGGAGAAGCGCATCCTCGCCATGCGCTTTTTTGACGGCCGCACACAGATGGAGGTCGCCTCCGCGATCGGCATATCGCAGGCGCAGGTGTCCCGGCTCGAGAAAAACGCCGTCGGCCAGATCAAAAAGGCGCTGTTCCCGGCATAAAGACGCCCGTTCCCGGTATAAGAACGCCGCCCCGGAAAAACCGGGGCGGCATGTTTTTGATGATATCCTTGACGACGCCTTTGATGCAATCGTTTTATCCCGTCTTACGCGGCGACGGTCTCTTCCTTTTTGCCGGCAACGGCGCGGATGGCGAACAGGACAACGAGCGTCAGGAGGACGCCGATGACGAGGCTGACGGCGGCGTTCTTCACAAAGCCCGCGATGACGTAGTTCACAAGGCTGATGCCCGCGACGGTCAGGGCGTAGGGGAGCTGCGTGGAGACGTGCTGGATGTGGTCGCACTGCGCGCCGGCGGAGGCCATGATCGTGGTGTCGGAGATCGGCGAGCAGTGGTCTCCGCAGACGGCGCCGGCCATGCAGGCGGAGATGGACATGATCATGAGCTGGCTCGACATATCGCCGCCGAACACATTCACGACGATGGGGATCAGGATGCCGAACGTGCCCCAGCTCGTGCCGGTGGCGAACGCGAGGAAGCAGCCGACGACGAAAACGAGCGCGGGCAGCAGGCTCATGACGGCGCCGTTGTTCGCGACGTTATCGACGATGCCGGCGACGTACTCGGCGGCGCCGAGGGAGTCGGTCATGGCCTTCAGCGTCCAGGCGAACGTGAGAACGAGGATGGCGGGAACCATGGACTTGAAGCCCTCGGGGATCGCGTTCATGCACTCCTTGAAGGTCAGAACACGCGTGCACAGGTAGAAGATGATCGTCAGGATCATCGCGACGGCGGAGCCGTACACGAGGCCGACGGAGGCGTCGGAGTTCGCGAACGCGTCGACGAAGCTCTCGCCCTCGAAGAAGCCGCCGGTGTAGATCATGCCGATGACGCAGCAGGCGATCAGCATGACGATGGGCAGCACGAGGTGGATGACGCGGCCCTTCGGGCTGATGGGGGGATCGGGCTGATCCTCCGCGCCGGTGATGGAGGCGTCACGGTTGTGCTCCTCGAGGCGTTCGGTCATCTCGGCGAGCTTCATCGGGCCGTAGTCGAATTTGCCGAACGTCAGCACCAGCATCATGACGACGGTGAGGATCGCGTAGAAGTTGTACGGGATGGCCTTGATGAACAGCTCGAGGCCGTTCGCCCCGTCGACGAAGCCGGTCACGGCGGCGGCCCAGGACGAGACCGGGGCGATGATGCACACCGGGGCGGCGGTCGCGTCGATCAGGTACGCGAGCTTTGCGCGGGATATGCCGTGCTTGTCGGTCAGCGGCTGCATGACGGAGCCGACGGTCAGGCAGTTGAAGTAGTCGTCGATGAAGATGAGGCAGCCGAGGACGATCGTGGCGATCTGGGCGCCGACCTTCGACTTGACGTGGGCGACCGACCAGCGGCCGAACGCGGCCGAGCCGCCGGCGCGGTTCATGAGCATGACCATGCCGCCGAGGATGACGAGGAAGATGAGGATGCCCACGTTCCACGGGTCGGACAGCGAGCCGATCATGCCGTCCACAAAGACGTGCTCCATCGTGCCGACGAGGTTGAAGCCCGAGAACAGCAGGCCGCCGGCGAGGATGCCGACGAACAGGCTCGAGTATACCTCCTTCGTGATCAGCGCCAGCGCAATGGCGATGATCGGCGGCAGCAGGGA
>CAJOFW010000133.1:0-3365 GCA_905234005.1 uncultured Oscillospiraceae bacterium | reverse complement strand
CGCCGGGAAGCGGTGAATCCCTTCGGCGGACGGCCCTTTCGCTCCCCTGTTCCCGCAGGTTTGCCGGAAGCTACTGATGCCGACCGCGCCTCTATCATGCCTTGTTCATATTAAAATAACAAATTTGATTATACACGCACCGAGACGTTTGTCAACTGTTTTCGCCGGATAAATCGACGTTTTTTGCCGGATTTCCGATATTCAAAAGCGCGACGGCGGCGAGGACGAGGACGACGCCCGCGACGCCGAGCGCCGTCGGCGCCTCGCCGAACACGACAAAGCCCGCCAGCGACGCGACGACCGGCTCGACCGAGGCCATGACCGCTCCCCTGCCGGCCTCCTCCCCCTTCAGGCCGAGGCTGTAAAACAGCGCCGGCAGAAAGCCGGACACGACGATGAGGCCGACCGTCAGCGCAACGCTCGCCCCGTTCGTAAACGACGGCGCGGCGGGCGACAGCCCCCACACGACGATACCCGTCGCCGTGCACAGGATCCAGCCGTATACGTTGATCGTCAGCGTGTCGCAGCCCCGGTTCGACAGCGCCTTGATGCACACGCTGTAGCACGCGTAGCCGACCCCGGCCAGAAGCCCGTAGACGACGCCCGCCGTGCTGAGCCGGGAGTCCCCCTCGAGCACGCCCGACACGAGCGTACAGCCCACGACGGCGCACACCAGCGCAATCAGCTTGCGGCGGCTGAATTTTTCCCCGAACGCGAACAGGCTGATGATCATGACGAACACGGGCGCGGAATACATCAGCGTACACGCCGCCGAGAGGCTGCCCAGCTCGATGGAGCGGTAGTAGCAGAAGGTAAAAAAGAACGTCGACAGCACGCCGAAGCAGAAAAACAGCCACAGATCCCGCAGTCGGACGCGAAAGAGCCTCGGATCCTTCACAAGCGCCCACAGCGAAAACAGCACCGCGCACCCGCCCGAGCGGACGATCAGCACCCCGGCGGACGTCAGACCGAACGAGGCAAGATTGCGCGTAAAAACCCCGATCACACCCCAGAGACACCCGGCCAGCAGGATCGAGGCGTCGTACTTCTTCATCGGTACCTCCCCCCTTCAAGGAGAACATTTTACATACACCCCGAAAAAATGTCAACCGGCGCGTCAGTCCGCAGGACGGAAAATCCTCTTAGACAAAAAAATGGATGCCGATCGGCAATCGCGTCTTGACTTGCGCCGCTTCGGTGTGCTAACATATTCGGAAAAGGGGGGCATGGCATGGACTTCACTTTCAGGGACGCAATGCTGTACAGAGACGGCGCATTTGTCCGCGCCGACGTTCACGCGGCGGCGCAGGGGCTTACCGTCTCCCCGTCGTCCGGCTCTCAGGGCCGTAATATTTGCATTTTGCCCGGTTTCGCGGATGTACACGTTCATCTGCGGGAGCCGGGTTTTTCGTACAAGGAGACAATCCGCACAGGCACGCTGGCCGCCGCCCGCGGCGGGTATACGACCGTCTGCCCGATGCCGAACCTGAACCCCGTCCCGGACGACCTCGAGACGCTGCGGCGCGAGCTTGACATCATCGAGCGCGACGCCGTCGTCGAGACGATCCCCTACGGCGCGATCACACGCGGCGAACGCGGCGAGACGCTGGCGGACATGGAGGCGATGGCGCCGTATGTCTGCGCGTTCTCGGACGACGGCAGGGGCGTGCAGGACGCCGATATGATGGAATCGGCCATGCGCCGTGCCAGGAGCCTGAACCGGCTCATCGCCGCCCACTGCGAGGACAATGCCCTCCTGCGTGGGGGTTATATCCACGACGGCGCGTACGCCCGCGCCCACGGCCACGCCGGCATCTGCGCCGAGAGCGAATACGGCCCCATCCGCCGCGACGCCGTCCTCGCGGAGAAAACCGGCTGCGCCTACCACGTCTGCCACGTCTCCTGCGCCGAGAGCGTGCGTATCATCCGTGAGGCCAGGGCCCGGGGCGTGGACATCACCTGCGAGACCGGGCCGCACTATCTCGTTCTGAACGACTCGATGCTGGAGGAGGACGGCCGCTTCAAGATGAACCCGCCCATCCGCTCCGAGGCGGACAGGCTCGCCCTGCTCGAGGGCATTCTGGACGGCACGGTCGACATGATCGCGACCGACCACGCCCCGCACAGCGCCGAGGAGAAAAGCCGGGGGCTTACCGGCAGCGCCATGGGCGTCGTCGGGCTGGAGACGGCGTTCCCGGTGCTGTATACGGAGCTTGTGAGGCCCGGTGTTCTGCCGCTTGAAAAGCTCGTGGCGCTCATGAGCGTCAATCCCCGCCGCCGCTTCGGGCTTGAGACAAGGCCGGACGATTACACGGTCTTCGATCTCGACGCGTCGTACACGGTCGACCCGGACGAATTTCTCACGATGGGCCGGGCCACGCCGTTTGCCGGACGCACGGTATACGGGCGCTGCCTTCTGACCGTGTGCCGCGGCCGCGTCGTCTGGCAGGAGGCCGGCGTATGAAGCAGGGCATCTATACAATCACCGAAAACGCGCCGCTGACACACGACGTATACCGCCTCACCCTCGCCGGCGACACGTCGGCGTTCACCGCGCCGGGACAGTTTCTCGACATCCGTCTGCCCGGGTACTACCTGCGCCGCCCGATCTCCGTCTGCGACTGGACGGACGGCGCGGTCACGGTCATCTACAAGCTGCTCGGCGACGGGACGGCGGCGCTGTCGCGTCTTCCGGCCGGGACGGCGCTGGATGTTCTTACCGGCCTTGGCAACGGGTTTGACACGTCGCTATCCGGCCTGCGCCCGCTCGTCGCCGGCGGCGGCGTGGGCATCCCCCCGCTGTACCGGCTCACGAAGACGCTGCTTCAAGAGGCTCGGCTTCAACGGCGCGGACGATATCTTCTACGCCGACGAATTCCGGGCGCTCGGCGCGTCCGTCATCGTCGCGACGGCGGACGGCTCACAGGGCGTACACGGCTTCGTGACGGACGCCGTGCCATACGCCGGGGCGTACACCCACGTCTTCGCCTGCGGCCCGACGGCCATGCTCCGCGCCCTTGACGCGGCGGTCGAAACGGACGGACAGTTCAGCTTTGAGGAGCGCATGGGCTGCGGCTTCGGCGCGTGCGTCGGCTGCACGCTCCGGACGAAAAACGGCTATAAACGCGTGTGCCGGGACGGCCCCGTATTCCGAAGGGAGGAAATCCTATGGCAGACACAACCGTGCTGACGACAGGCGCAGCCGCGCCGACAGTGAACACCGGCGTGACGCTGTGCGGCGTTCCGCTCGACAACCCGGTCATCCCTGCCAGCGGCACGTTCGGCTACGGACGCGAGTTCGCGGAGCTGTACGACATTAACTGCCTCGGTACGTTCTCCTTCAAGGGAACGACCCGTGAAGCCCG
>CAJOFW010000132.1 GCA_905234005.1 uncultured Oscillospiraceae bacterium | reverse complement strand
GTATGGACGAGGCGATCGGCACACTGCGGCGCTGGATCGAGGAGAGCGACAACATCGTCTTCTTCGGCGGCGCGGGCGTATCCACGGAGAGCGGCATACCCGACTTCCGGAGCGTGGACGGCCTGTACAACCAGAAATGGGCCTACCCGCCCGAGACGATCCTGTCCCACTCCTTTTTCGAGCGGGATCCGGCGGAATTCTACCGCTTCTACCACGAGAAGCTCGTCGTCCGGGACGTGAAGCCGAACCGGGCGCATCTGCGTCTCGCGGAGCTGGAGCGGGAGGGGAAGCTGAAGGCCATCCTGACCCAGAACATCGACGGCCTGCACCAGGCGGCGGGCAGCCGCGAGGTGCTCGAGCTGCACGGCTCGACCCACCGCTGCTACTGCGCGAAATGCCGCAAGCCCTACCCGCCGTCCTTTATCAACGACTGCGAGGGCGTGCCCCGGTGTACGTGCGGCGGCGTCGTGCGGCCGGACGTGGTGCTGTACGAGGAATCGCTCGATGAGGACGTCCTTGACCGCAGCGTCCGGTATATCGCGAACGCCGATATGCTCATCATCGGCGGCACAAGCCTCGCGGTCTACCCCGCGGCGGCGCTGATCAACTACTACCGCGGCCACAGGCTCGTCCTCGTGAACCGGGGGGCCACGCCGCGTGACGGGGAGGCCGACCTCATCGTTCGCGGCAACATCGGCGAGGTGTTCGCGCAGGTATGAAGCGCGAGCTTCTCGGCGTGCGGTTCGACGCCGTCACGATGGACGGCGCGGTGACGCGTGCGCTCTCGCTCGCGCA
The DNA here is from genome assembly GCA_905234005.1 of uncultured Oscillospiraceae bacterium. Taxonomy (GTDB): domain Bacteria; phylum Bacillota; class Clostridia; order Oscillospirales; family Oscillospiraceae; genus CAJOIG01. Next base: position 6,192 of record CAJOFW010000132.1, on the reverse strand, counting down.
GACGCGAAGCGGCGCGTACGTCTGCACGCCGAACCCCGAGATCGTCATGCTCGCCCGAAACGACCCGACGCTGCTGGAGGCGGTGAACAACGCCTCTCTCGTCCTGCCGGACGGCGCGGGTATCGTGTGGGCGGCGAAAAGGCTTTTACGGCCCGTGCCGGAGCGTGTCGCGGGGTACGATTTTCTGCTCTCGCTTCTCGGACGGCTGCGGGGCGGCGTCCTTATCTACGGCGGACGGCCCGGCGTCGCCGAACGGGCGGCGGAGACCATCGCGGCGCGGTATCCGAACGCCGCGGTGTGCGGCGCGTTCGACGGCTACGGCGACAACGAGGCGGACGTGCTCGCGGCGATCCGCCGGACACGGCCCGCCCTCGTCATGGTCTGTCTCGGCGCGCCGAGGCAGGAGCTGTGGATGGCGGCGCACACCGATCTGCCCGTCGGCCTCATGGCCGGGCTGGGCGGCTCGGTCGACATCCTCGCCGGAACCGCGAAGCGCGCGCCGCTGTGGTGGCGCTCGCACGGCCTCGAGTGGCTCTACCGCCTGCTGCGCGAGCCGCGCCGCCTCCGGCGGCAGCTCCGTCTGCCCGCGTTCGTGCTCGCGGTGCTGCGTCAGGCCCGGAAGGAAAAACGGGGCCTGTAAACAGGCCCCGCGCCGGATGCCGTCACGTCAGCGTGACGGCGGAGGCTCAGCAGCCGCAGCCGCAGCCGTTGTTGTCGTTGTCGCAGCCGCAGCCGCAGCCGTTGCCGCAGCCGCAGCCGTTGCCGCAGCCGCCGAAGCCGCCGCACGAGAACAGAAGGATGATAATGATGATGAGCCAGAGGCTGCCCGAGTTGCCGTTGTTGCAGAACATGATTGGATTCCTTTCTCCGCGCCCGGTGGTAGAATCGTTCGTGACCGCGGCCGGCGCGGCGGACGCCGCGGCGCGATTCATCCGACCCATACTATGACGGACAGCCGGCGGCGGTGCGAAATCCGACGCAATCGCCCCGAGGGGCTTTACAATATCAAAGGAGTGTTTCCATGGCGGAAAATAACCCCAGAGACGAATTTGACCTGCGCGGGCTTGACGACGACGCGTTCGATTTTCCGGGCGCGGAGCGCGACGACCTGACGGAGGAGGAACGGGCGTTCCGGTTCGACGACGGCTACCTTGACGCCCCCGTCGGAACGGGCGGCGGCAGGGATGCCGGCAGAGACGACGCTGTCGGCGGCGTCCGGTCGCTCAACAGCGAGGTGGACGACCTCATCGAGGCGTTCCGCCGCGAGGAGCCGAAGACCGCTCCCGCGTCCCCAAAGCCCGCCCGGCCCGCCGCCTCAAAGCGAAATCAGGCGTCCGACGCGCCGGGTGCGAAGGCCGCTCCGGCGGAGAGAAAGACCCGGCAGGCCGCGTCCGTCCCGGCGGCGGGGAAAAAGACGCCGCAGCCCCCGGCGGAGCGCAAGGCCCCGGCGGGGAGAAGGGCGCGGCAGGCCGCGTCCTCCACGGCGGCGAGCAAGACGCCGACGGCGAAGGAGACGTCGCCCGGGCGTGAGGCGGCGGCCGAAGAGAGCCGCGCGTTCGGCCGGAATTCGGATAAGGCGGACAAAACACCCGCCGCGGCCGCCGGAAATGCCGCAGCTGCCGGAAGCGCGGTCGTTCCGGGCGCCGGAGCGGCCGCCGGGAGGAAGGCGGAGGCCCCGGTCTGGTCGCGGAAAAAACGCGGCTCCCGGCGCGTACCCCCGGACATCCCCCGCCGCCCCGACCCGGTCACGATCGGCCGCGATCTGCGCCCGGATCAGATGCTCGTCTACGACTCCGAGCTTGACGAGTTCGACTACACGGACGACGAGGATCTGCCCGAGGTGCGGGACTATATGCCCATCCGCTTCCGGCGTTACGGCCGCGTGGGCGTATTCGGCGGCATCCTCTACGCGCTGTTTGTCATCAGCGCCAGCATCGTGCTCGCGTGCTTTTTATGGATGCTCGCGTCGGACGTGCTCGCCCTGAACAAGGAGTCGAAGAGCGCCATCGTCACGATCGAGACGTATGAGCCGACCGACGACCAGCCCGCCACTGTCACGATCGACGACGAGGACGTGGAGATCAAGGTCGACATCGACCAGGTGGCCGAAGCGCTCAAATCGAGCGGCGTCATCGAATACAAGTGGCTGTTCAAGCTCTACTCCCAGTTCTCCCACGCCGAGACGAAGATCGACCCCGGCACCTACGACGTGACGACCGAGCTGGATTACCGCGCCATCGTCACGGCGCTGCAGTTCGGCTCCGGCAGCCAGGAGGCCACGACGATCATGTTCCCCGAGGGCTATTCGCTCGAGCAGATATTCGACTCGCTCGAGGCAAACTCGATCTGCAAGAAGTCCGACCTCTACGAGACGGCGGCCAATTACGACTTCACCTACGACTTCCTCGAGGAGCTGGAGCTTGGCGACGCCTCCCGGCTCGAGGGCTACCTCTTCCCGGACACGTATGAGTTCTACCAGAACGAGTCCGCCTCCGTCGCGATCAACCGCTTTTTGCGGAATCTGAACAGCAAGCTCACAAAGCAGCTCGTCTCCGAGGCGGAGGAACGCGGCCTGACGGTACACGAGCTTCTGACCGTCGCCTCCCTCATCGAGAAGGAGGCCGGCTCCGACGAGGAGCGCGCGATCATGGCGTCGATCATCTACAACCGCCTGAACGCCGGTATGCCGCTCCAGCTCGACAGCACGATCAACTATATCCTCGGCACGAGCACGCTCGACATCACGATCGAGGACACCGAGATCGACAGCCCGTACAACACCTACCTTTACACGGGCCTGCCCCCCGGGCCGATCTGCAACCCCGGCCTCGCCTCCATCCAGGCCGCCGTCGAGCCGGAGAGCACGAACTACTGGTACTGGTACGCCGTCGACGGCGTGACCCACTTCTTCAGCGATTACGACGACTTCCTGAACTTCCAGAACGAGAACGCCAACTCCTGATCCGCTTAGAATCCGATTTATATACAGACAAGACAACAGACAAGAGGTAACAAAATGCAAAAGAAATACGGCCTGAACGAGCTGCGTGAGATGTTTCTGTCCTTCTTCGAGACGAAGGGACATCTGCGTCTTTCGAGCTTCTCCCTGATCCCGCAGAACGACCCGAGCCTTCTGCTCATCAACTCCGGCATGGCCCCGATGAAGCCCTACTTCACCGGCGAGCAGGAGCCGCCGCGTCACCGCGTCTGCACCTGCCAGAAGTGCATCCGCACCGGCGACATCGAAAACATCGGCAAGACCGCCCGTCACGGCACCTACTTCGAGATGCTCGGCAACTTCTCCTTCGGCGACTACTTCAAGAAGGAGGCCATCCCCTGGGCGTGGGAATTCCTCACAAGCCCCGAGTGGGTGGGACTCGATCCGAACCGCCTCTACCCCTCCGTGTTCGAGGGCAACGAGACGACCCCGGCGGACGACGAGGCGTACAATATCTGGCGCGATGAGATCGGCGTCGCCCCGGAGCGCATTTTCCGCTTCGGCAAGGCCGACAACTTCTGGGAGCACGGCCCCGGCCCCTGCGGCCCCTGCTCCGAGATCTACTACGACCGCGGCCCCGCTTACGGCTGCGGCAAGCCCGACTGCACGGTCGGCTGCGACTGCGACCGGTACATGGAGGTCTGGAACGTCGTCTTCTCCCAGTTCGACAACGACGGCGAGGATCACTACACCGAGCTGAAAAACAAAAACATCGACACCGGCATGGGTCTTGAGCGCCTCGCCGTCGTGTGCCAGGACGTGGACAGCCTCTTCGACGTGGACACGGTCATGAACATCACGAACGAGGTCTCCCGGCTGACCGGCGCGACCTACGGCCAGTCCCACAAGATGGACGTGTCCCTGCGCGTCATCACCGACCACATCCGCGCCTCGACGATGATGATCTGCGACGGCGTGCTGCCCTCGAACAACGGCCGGGGCTACGTCCTGCGCCGCCTTCTGCGCCGCGCCGCCCGGCACGGCCGTCTGCTCGGCATGAAGGAGCCGTTTCTCTTTAAGCTCGTGGACATGGTCGTCCACGAGAACGAGACGGCCTACCCCGACCTGCGCGAGAAGCAGGACTATATCACCCGCCTCATCCGTGTGGAGGAGGAGAACTTCGGCCGCACGATCGACCAGGGCCTGTCCGTCTTCGCCGACACGCTGGCCGACTGCAAGGCGAAAAACCTCTCCGTCTTCCCCGGCGACGCGGCGTTTCTGCTGCACGACACCTACGGCTTCCCCCTCGATCTCACGCTCGATATGGCCGAGGAGGAGGGCATGACCGTCGACGAGGAGCGCTTCCACGAGCGCATGGAGGAGCAGCGCCGGATGGCCCGCGAGGCCCTCGGCGACGGCAAGGACGCGTGGAAGGAGCTGGATCTCGGTCTCGACAACACCCCGACCGAATTCACGGGCTACGATACGCTCACGTCGGAGGCAACCGTCCTCGCGATGGTCATCGGCGGCGAGCTGACGCATGAGATCGCCACCGGCGGCGACGCGATCATCGTCCTCGATAAAACGCCGTTCTACGCCGAAATGGGCGGCCAGACAGCCGACCACGGCGTCATCACCTGCGGCGGCAGCGTATTCGAGGTCGAGGACGTCCAGAAGAACAAGGGCGGCAAGTACCTGCACCACGGCCGGGTCACCGCCGGCGGCTTCAAGGTCGGCGACACGGTCACGGCCGCGGTCGACCGGGAGCGCCGCGAGGGCATATGCCGCGCCCACTCCGCGACGCACCTGCTGCAGAAGGCGCTGCAGAACGTCCTCGGCGACCACGTCCATCAGGCCGGCTCCTACGTCGAGCCGGATCACCTGCGCTTCGACTTCACGCACTTCTCCGCGATGACGCCGGAGGAGCTGATGCTCGTGTCCGCGCAGGTCAGCGACGAGATTCTGAAGGGCGACGGCGTGTGCATCGAGGAGATGGCCATTGACAAGGCCCGGGAGAAGGGCGCGATGGCGCTGTTCGGCGAGAAATACGGCGACACCGTCCGCGTCGTCGACATGGGCGGCTGGTCGATCGAGCTGTGCGGCGGTACGCACGTCGACAACACCGCGAAGGTCGGCCCGTTCCGTATCGTGAGCGAAAGCTCCGTCGCCTCCGGCGTGCGGCGCATCGAGGCCGTCACGGGCAAGGCGTTCCTGAATCAGGCCGAGGAGGCGTACAGCCGGCTCGCCCGGGGCGCTGCGCTGCTCAAGACAAGCCCGGCCGAGTTCCTCGGCAAGGTCGAGAGCTTCCTGCAGGACATGAAGACCATGCGGCAGGATCTCGAGAAGCTCAAGGATCAGCTTCTCTCGAGCGACGTCGACCGCTTCCTGTTCGCCGCGAAGAAGGTCGGCGATCTGCGGGTGCTGACGGCCTCGCGTTCCGACATGGAAATCGCCGATCTGCGCAAGCTGGGCGACTTCCTGCGCGACCGCGACCCGGGCGTCGTGGCCGTGCTCGCGGCGATAAACGGCGGCAAGGTATCGTTCCTCGCCGTCTGCGGCAGGGACGCCGTGGCCGCGGGCGTGAAGGCCGGCGACCTCATCCGCGAGGTCTCCCGCGTCGCCGGCGGCAAGGGCGGCGGCCGCCCCGACTCCGCGATGGGCGGCGGCACCGACGTGCTGAAAACCGACGACGCCCTCGCCATCGTAGACGACTTCGTAGCCAAAAAGCTGGGGCTCGCGTAAGGCGGGGCGAAGCGACGGGGGCGTCTGAACAGATACCACAATATATAAAGAGAGGCAAAAACCATGTCTGAGGTTATAAACTACGATTCCGAGTGCCTGTTCTGCAACATCATCAAGGGGGATATCCCCTCAACGAAGGTCTACGAGGACGAGCTGTGCTATGCGTTTCGCGACATTGCGCCGCAGGCGCCGGTGCACGTGCTCGTTGTCCCGAAGAAGCATATTCCCTCCCTCGACGCGGTCGCGCCGGAGGATGGGGCGCTTGTGACGCATATTCTCGCCGTCATCCCGGGCATCGCGGCGGCGGAGGGACTGCAAAACGGCTATCGCGTCGTATCGAACATCGGCCCGGACGGCGGGCAGACTGTGCCGCATCTGCACTTCCACATCATCGGCGGCACGTCGCTCGCGGGCCGGATGGCTTAAGGCAACACCGCACACCCCTATTGTGCGGTATTGCCTGAACGGCGTCGGCGTGAGCCGGAGCGGAAGGCCCGTCGGCACGGGCCGGG
>CAJOFW010000131.1 GCA_905234005.1 uncultured Oscillospiraceae bacterium | reverse complement strand
CCCCAGCGCGTAGGCGGCCTCGGTCTGGCCCCGGTCGACCGTGCCGACGCCGGCCTTGATCATCGCGTACACCGCCGCGCCGAACACCAGCGTAAAGCCGACGACCGACACCGCCGTGCCGGATATCGCCACCCTGCCGAAGATGATGTAGTATAAAATCATCAGCAGCACGACGACCGGCATGCCCTGCACGAGCCACACAAAGAAGCGTGTGACCGCGTTCGCCGCCGGATTCCCGTTCCGGCAGAGCATGAACACGCCAAAGCCCAGCGCCGTGCCGAAAATGATGGACAGCACCGTGATGAGCAGCGTCGTGCCGATGCCCTCTACAAACAGCTTCCACCGGTTTTCGCGGATAAACGTCTTCGCAAAGCTCTCGCCGATACGGTCGAATATGGTCTGGGAGGCGGCCGCGCCGTCGGAGCGCCGGAGGACCGCCATGACGGAGCCGCTCTCGTAGGTGAACTCGGAATAGAGCACGCTCTCCGCCCGTTCGGGCGTATAGGCGACGCCGCTGCAGGCGAAGTCGACCTTTCCGGTGACGATGGCCGGGATGATGCCGGCAAAATCCATGGGCACGATCTCAAGCCCGTACCCGTATGCCCGGCAGAAGCGGACGGCCATGTCGATATCAATGCCGACCGGCTCGCCGTCCTTGATGTAGACGAACGGCGCAAAGCCCGTGTCCGTGGCCATACGCAGCGTGCCGTTCGTCGCCGGCAGCGCGTCGATCCCCGGGACGACGCGTTTGCTCTCGTCGTCGCCGAACCAGGTGTCCAGAATTTCGTCGTACACACCGTTTTGCCGGATATCGCGGACGAATTCGCTGAACTCGTCGCAGAGGGCCTGTCCGCTGTCCGTCTTCGGGAAGACCGCCCCCACGTACATGCCCTCGCCGAGCCGCTCGTCGATATACGTAAGCTCGGGGGTCTCGGTCATCATGTATCGAACCAGCGCCTCCGCCAGGGCGAAGGCGTCGATCTTGTTGGCCTTCAGCGCGTTGAGCGCGTCCACGTCGTTGGTGAAATAATACATCTCGCATTCCGGAAAGCGCTCCTGCACCTGCAGCGCCTGCACGCTGCCCGTCGTGACGCCGATGCGGGCGTGCTCCAGCTCCGAGAAATCGGTATACACGCCGTCGCCGGCGGCGTTCGCGGCGGGTGTGTCCGCGCCGGCGTCCCGCACCATGACGGCATTCTCGACCTCGAACAGCGTATCGGAAAACGGAATGGATTCGTCGTGCTCCGGCGTGTAATACAGATCGGACATGATGCAGTCTACGTCCCCGCTCTTCGCCGCCGCGATGACCCCTCCGAAGTCATAGACCTTGAATTCCAGCGACGCGCCCAGCCACGCGGCGAAGCGATGCGCAAGCTCGATATCGTAGCCGCGCAGCTCCGTCCCCACGTAGTAGGTATACGGCTCCACCGTGCCGACCGTCGCCACGCGCAGACGGAGCGCGGGGGCCTCCGGCTGCGGGATGTCCGGCATGGTCTCGTCTCCCCGTATCACCCAGCGGTCATACATATCCTCGAGCGTACCGTCCGCCTTCAGCTCCGCGATAAAGGCGTTCAGCCTTTCCTCGAGCCGCGGGATGGGCGACACGGGCGATATGCCGACCGCGACGGGCGTCGTGCTGTAGGTGACGTCCAGAAGACGCACGCCGGAGGTGCCGTTCAGGATAGCCAGCTCCATCAGCCGCCGCTCATAGACAAAGGCGTCGAGACGCCCGCCGGCCACATCGGAATAGGCGAGCTTTGCGTCGCTGTACGGTATGACCACCGCCTCGGGGTAATCCCGCGGCACCAGCGCCTCCTCGGGGCAGTTCAGCCCCACGCCGATCTTCCGGCCCGGCTCCCCGAGCTGCGAGAGCGACGTGATCGCCGCGTCGTTTCTCGCCCCGCAGCCGGTCATAAGACAAAAAAGCAGCGCGCAGAGCAGCGGCAGGCAGAGCGCCGGCACAAACGCCGGCAGCGGCGAACGCCTCCTGTCACGACCTTTCCTCATCTCTCAGCCCTCCCAACCGTTTTCTCAACGATTCCGCCCCGCGCCGGCAGTCCGGTCACAGTATCGACACGGTAAGTATTGTTTTATCACATTGTATATCACACGCCCCGCCGCCGTCAAGGGATACCGTTCGGCGGGCGTATCATACTGAAAGCTCCGTTTCGTTACCGGGCGCAAAGCCTTGGAACTGCTGCCTTTTCGAGCGAATATAAAGTTCTTTTTGATACTTTTTCTTTGGGGAAAAAGTATCAGGTAAAAGCATCGAACCACGGGCGGCGGGGGCGTTTGGCGCGGCGGACGCCGTGGTCGGAGTCGATGAGGATGATGTCGTCCCCGATGCGGCTGACGCACTCCCACGGCAGGATGTAGTCGTCCTCCCGCCCGAACAGGCCGAGATACCGGGCCTTCCCCGGTACGACGAGCGCCGCGATGCGCCCCTCGGGGTACTGGAACTGCGCGTCGCAGACGTACCCCATCCGCGTGCCCGTGCGGACGTTGATGACCTCCTTGTATCGAAACTCCGAAAACCGGCAGTGCATGGCAGATTCGCCTCCTTCGCAAAAAGGCTATGCCGGAAACGGCCGCGCTATGCCCTTTTTCGCCAAAAAATCCCCGCGCCGGACGCGGCGCGGGGATTTCATTGGTTTGTCCGTGATTTGCCCGTCGGACGCGGATATCGCGCCGGAGTATCAGGCCATGTAGCGGATGACGCTGCGGGGGCAGACGTCGGCGCAGTGGCCGCAGTGCACGCACTTGTCCTGATCGACGACGGCGAGGAAGTTCGTCACCGTGATCGCGTCGGCGGGGCACTCGCGCTTGCACTTCTGGCAGCCGATGCAGCCGAAGTCGCAGTATTTCATGACGGCGGGGCCTTTGTCGGTCGAGCTGCACGCGACGGCGTTCGACGCGGACGCGGGGATCTTCGTGATGAGGTTCTTCGGGCACGCCTCGGCGCACTTCATGCAGCCGACGCATTTCGAGCGGTCGACCTGCGCCACGCCGTCCACGACGTGCATCGCGTCGAACGGGCAGGCCGCGGCGCAGTCGCCGAGACCCATGCAGCCGAACGAGCAGACGTTCGCGCCGCTGCCGCCGCCGAGACGGGTCGCCGCGAGACAGGAGGGCAGGCCCTCGTAGGTGAATTTTTCCTTCGTGTGGCCGCAGGTGCCGGAGCAGCGCACGAACGCGACGGCCTTCTCGCCGGCCTCCGCGTCCACGCCCATGATCTCGCTGATCTTCGCGGCGGTCTGCGCCCCGCCGGGGACGCAGGCGTTCGTCGGGGCCTCGCCCTTCACGACGGCGGCGGCGTAGCCGGAGCAGCCGGGATAGCCGCACGCGCCGCAGTTCGCGCCGGCGCACGCCTCGAGCACGGCCTCCTCACGGGGGTCCGTCTCCACGGCGAATACCCGGCCCGCGAAGGACAGCAGCACGCCGAAGAGAAGACCCAGCGCGCCAAGGATAAGGATCGCCCAGATAATAGTCATTTCAGCGGTTCCCCCCTCACATGATCTTCATGCCGGAGAAGCCCATGAACGCCAGAGCGAACAGAGCCGCGGCAACGAGGCAGATGGCAAAGCCCTCAAACGCCTTCGGATAGTCCGCGAACGCGAGCCGCTCGCGGATGCTGGCAAACAGGATGATCGCGAGGGCGAAGCCGACGCCGCCCGTGAAGCCGTACACGACGCTCTCGAGGAAGTTGTAGTTGTTCTGCGTGTTGAGCAGGACGACGCCGAGAACGGCGCAGTTCGTCGTGATCAGGGGCAGGAAGATGCCCATGGCGGTGTACAGCGACGGGATGGCCTTCCGGAGGAACATCTCGACGAGCTGCACGAGCACCGCGATGACGAGGATGTAGGCGACGGTCTGCATGAACTTCAGGCCGAGGGGGATGAGCAGGTAGGTGTTGATGACCCAGCAGATCGCGGAGGCCAGCGTCATGACGAAGATGACCGCGACGCTCATGCCGGTCGCCGTGCTCATCTTGCCGGAGACGCCGAGGAACGGGCACAGACCCAGAAACTGCGAGAAGATGAAGTTGTTGACGAGGATCGCGCCCAGGGAGATGGATACGAGTGAAGCGAGCATCAGTCCGAGACCTCCTTTTCTTTCGCGGCCTTTCTCGCGGCGCTCTTCGAGAGGATGTGCTGCAGCAGCGCCATGAGCACGCCGAGCGTCAGAAAGCCGCCGAAGGGAAGCACGAGAGCGCCCGCCGCGTAGGTATCGGAGAAGATGCGGATGCCGGCGCCGGTGCCGTCAAGCGTGATGAAGCCCGAAGCGCCGTTTAAGAGGCCGCCGCCGATGGTGCCGCTGCCGAGCAGCTCGCGGATCAGGCACATCGCGATGAGAACGAGCGTATAGCCGACGCCCTGGAACACGCCGTCGAAGAACGAGTCCTTCACGTCGTGCTTCGAGCTGAACGCCTCGGCGCGGCCGATGATGATGCAGTTGACGACGATGAGCGGTATGAACACGCCCAGCGATTCGGACAGCGCGGGGACAAACGCCTGCAGAAGCAGGTCGACGATCGTGACAAAGCCCGCGATGACGACGACGAAGATCGCAAGCCGCACCTGCCCGGGGATGATCTTCCGGATCAGGGAGATGACCACGTTGCAGCACGTCAGGATGATGAGCACGCTCAGGCCCATGCCGATGCCGTTGAACAGCGTCGTGGAGATCGCCATCGTGGCGCACAGGCCGATCTGCTGCACGAGGACGGGGTTGTTGGTGATGGTGCCTTCGGCAAACTGTTGTTTTCTGTTCATGGGTGTACCTCCTTAACCCGCGTCGGACAGGGGCTGCGGCACGGAGCCGTCCGGCTCGATCGCGGCGCAGTACTCGAGGGCCGCCGTCACGCCGGCGCATACGGCGCGTGAGGTGATGGTCGCCCCGGTGATCGCGTCGATCTCGCCGCCGTCCTTCGTGACGGCGACGACGGCGGTCTGGCCCACGAACTGGGCGCGGAACGCCTCGCCCTTCTCGCTCGCCTGACCGGCGATCGCGCCGAGACCGGCGGTCTCGCTCGAATCGAGGATGGATACGCCCGTGCAGGCATAGCTCCCGTCCACGCCGACGAGCATGGTCACGAGGCCCTGGGAGCCGGATTCGGTCGTCTGAACGACCCAGCCGCCGTTCGAGGCGGCGTATGCGGCCTCGACCTCGCCGTTGTCCTCAATGCCGAGATCCTCGTAGCCGTCGGCGGGCAGAACGGCCTGCATGGACGCGCTGAGCTTCTCCGCCGCGATGGACTCGATGCGGCCGCTCGTCGCAAGGCTCACGCCGCCGAGCACAAAGGCCGCGACGGCCGCGACGGCGAGCAGCACCACGCCGGGCCGCAGGAGGGCTTTTACGGAGTCGCTGAGGTGGATACTGCTTTTCACTTCGCCGCCTCCTCGCTCTTTTTGGTACGGGGGGCCTTCACGACGCCGAAGCGGCGCGGCGGGGTGGCCTTGTCGATCATCCACACGGTCAGGTTCATGATGAGGATCGCGTAGGACACGCCCTCGGGATACGAGCCGAAATAGCGGATGAGGACGGTCAGAAGGCCGCAGCCCACGCCGAAGATGATCTGGCCCTTCGGGGTGACGGGGCTTGTGCAGTAGTCGGTCGCCATGAAGATCGCGCCGAGCAGCAGGCCGCCGGAGAACAGGTTCTGGAGCATCCAGAGGAAGTGCGGGTTGCCCCGGGAGAATATGAGCGTCACGATCGCCACGGTGCCGATGAAGCTGACCGGGATGCGCAGCGATATGACCCTGCGGTAGACGAGCCACGCGCCGCCGAGAAGCAGCGCCAGGGCGCTGATCTCACCGACGCAGCCGCCGGTGTTGCCGAGGAACATCGCCCCGAGGCTCACGTTCGACAGCGCGCCGCCGCTGAGGCTCGCGAGCGGGGTGGCGTAGGTCGCCGCGTCGACGTTCGCGAAATTCGACGGCGCCCAGCTCGTCATGAGGACGGCGTAGGACGCGAGCAGGAACGCGCGCGCCGCCAGCGCCGGGTTCAGGAAGTTCTTGCCGATGCCGCCGAAGAGCTGCTTCACGATGATGATCGCGAAGAACGCGCCGATGACCGGCAGCCACCACGGGGCCGTGGGCGGCAGGCAGAACGCGATGAGAACGCCCGTCACGACAGCCGAGAGGTCGTCGACGCTCTGCGGCTTCTTCATGAGAAGGCGATAGAGGTACTCAAACAGCACGCAGCACGCCACGGACACCGCCGTGAGCATGATGGGCCGCCAGCCGAAAAAGATCAGCGACGCGACAAGCGCCGGGCACAGCGCGATCAGCACGTCGAGCATGATGACTCTCGTGCCGCGCGGGGTGCGGATGTGCGGCGAGGAGGATACGATAAAATTGTACTGTTCGTTCATCTTAATTCCCCCCTGCTTCGTTGTCCTGCGCCGGCTCGTCCGGGAACTCGAAGGCGTCGGCAGGCTCGCCAGCGGCCTCGTCCGCCTCGACAGGCTCCAGAATGAATCCCCCGGCCTCGACAGGCTCCCCGGCGGCTTCCTCCGCCTCGACAGGCTCGTCGGCGGCTTCCTCCGCCTCGATGACCTCCTCGACAGCTTCTTCAGCCTCGACAGTTTCCTCGACGGCTTCCGGCTCCGCCGGGGCCTCCGCGGGCTTTTCCGGTTTCTCCGGTTCAGCGGGTTTCTCCGGTTCGGCGGGTTTCTCCGGTTCAGCGGGCTTTTCCGGTTCGGCGGGCTTTTCGGCTTCGGCGGCGGCTTTGGCGGCGGCCTCGGCCTCGGCGCGGGCCTTTTCGGCCTCCTCGCGGGCCTTGAGCGCGGCGTTGTAGGCCTGCAGCTTTGCCTTGCCGGTCTTGAAGGCGTGCGTCAGATGCAGACGGCCCGGGCAGATGTATGTGCACGCGCCGCACTCCACGCAGTCGGTGAGGTTGAGCTTCTGCATCATCTCGATGTCGCCCTTTTCCTCGTACATATACATGTAGATGGGCTGCAGATTCATCGGGCAGGCGTCGATGCACTGGCCGCAGCGGATGCAGACGGGATTTTCAACGGTGCGGTTCTCGTCCTCCGAGAAGGCCAGCAGCGCGGCGGTGCCCTTGCCGCACGGGACGTTCAGGTCGTACTGGGCAAGGCCCATCATCGGGCCGCCCATGATGATCTTCCACGGCGTTTTGGCGAAGCCGCCCGTCTGCTCGAACACCCACTGCATCGGCGTGCCGACGCGGACGAGGACGTTCTTCGGCGCGGCGATGGCCGAGCCGGACACGGTGACGACGCGCTCGATGGCCGGCAGGCCCTCGTACGCGGCGCGGTAGACGCTGTAGGAGGTGAACGTGTTGAACACGGCGCAGCCGACCTGCGCGGGCAGACCGCCGGGCGGCACCTCGCGGCCGGTGATCGTCTGGATCAGGGTTTTCTCAGCGCCCTGCGGGTACTGGCACTTGAGCGGGACGATCTCGATGCCCATGTCCTTCGCGCCGTGGAAGTTCAGCATGTCCATCGCGAATTTTTTGTTCAGCTCGATGCCGAAATACGCCTTGTCCACCTTGCAGGCCCGCATGATGAGCTGGATGCCCTGCAGCAGCTCCCTCGGGTGCTCGACCATCGTGCGGTGGTCGGAGGTGATGTACGGCTCGCACTCGGCGCCGTTGATGATGACGGTGTCGACCTTGCCCCAGCCGCTCGTGATCTTGAACGCGGTCGGGAACGTCGCGCCGCCCATGCCGACGATGCCGGCCTCGCGGATGATGCCCGCGATCAGCTCGGGATCGGACAGCGCCTCCTCGGGCGCGGGGGCGACGGTATCCGCCGGGGTGTCCTTGAAGTCGTTTTCGATGACGACGGCCGTGACCATATTGCCGAGGTTGTTGAGCCGCGGCTCGATCGCGGTGACGCGGCCGGACACGGACGCGTGCACGGGCGCGGAGACGGGGGCCTTTGCCTCGCCGATTTTCTGTCCGAGCCTCACCTCGTCGCCGACGGCGACGAGCGGCGTACAGGGCGCGCCGATGTGCTGGGACATGGGAATGACCACCTGCGGAGGCTGCGGAATGGTGGAGATCCAAGCTTCGTTGGCGGGGGCCTTCTTATCGTTCGGATGCACGCCGCCATGGGACTTAAAAAGCATGAGCATCACCTCTGCCTGGAATTTTCCGGCGCGAAACCGCGCCGGAAGCTGTATGGCTCCATATGTTGAACACAACAATTTCGTCAACTATCATATCATACCAGACTGTGCTTTGTCTACAATCGAATTGACCAAAACGAAACATTTCGCGCAGGCCGGCGGGGGACGTCAGTGAAGAAGCTGAGAGATAACGATCCCCGCCGACGTCAGCGCGGTAATGACCTTTCCGAAGTTTTCCCCGGCGTAGCATATATCATTGAATAGAGTTACCCATTTGCGGATGCCCTTGACCGTCGACAGCTCTTTGCCTTTTATTCGCAGCTCGTCGTCGCCGCTGTTCCGCAGGGCGTCTGTGATCTTCAGCATCTGTTTCTCCGAAAGGGTTGTCCCGCCGGATTGAAGCTGCTCAAGAAGCTGCCGGAGCGCGGCGGTGCTGTTGGTCACGGCGGCGGTGTTGTCGGTCACGGCGGCGGTGTTCTTTTTCGTCTCTACGGTGTTCCTCTCCAGCGCGTCGATTAGCTCGGGTATTTTATCATCGTACTTCTGCCCGCGCTCCGCTTCCTCCTGCCGCCCGATGGTAATTTCCTTCTTCACGCCGAAGGCTTCCTGCGCGTCCCCGAGCCATCTGCCGTACACCAGCTCCAAA
>CAJOFW010000130.1 GCA_905234005.1 uncultured Oscillospiraceae bacterium | reverse complement strand
TCAAATACCTCGTCGATTCATCAGGAATAATACCATTCCCCGATCAGGTTCGTCTCGTTACCGGGCGCAAAACCTTGGAAACACTGCCTTTTCAAGGCGAATACATAATTCTTTTTCATACTTTTCATTCAGGAAGAAGTATAAACTTCAGGCTTCAATATACCGATATAGGGCAGGGTGCGATAGCGCTGGTCGTAGTCGAGGCCGTAGCCGACCACGAATTCGTTTGGCACCGTGAAGCCCACGTAATCCGCCGTGATGTCCGCCTCGCGGCGATCCGGCTTGTCGAGCAGGGCCGCGATGCGGATGGACCTGGGGCCGCGCCGGCTCAATACGTCGCGGAGATTGTACAGCGTGCGGCCGGTGTCGAGGATGTCCTCCACAAGGATCACGTCGCGTCCGCTGATGTCCTCGGAGAGATCCTTCAGGATGCGGACGTTGCCGCTCGAGGTCGCGCCGCCTCCATAGCTGGACACGACCATAAAATCCACCGTGCACGGAAAATCGCACACGCGGACAAGATCGGCCATGAATATGAAGCTTCCCCGCAGGATGCCGACGATCAGCGGCTCCCGACCTGCGTAATCGGCGGTCATGGCTCTTCCAAGCTCGTTCACACGCTCGCTCAGCCGCGCCTCGTCCACCAGGATTCGCTGTATATCCCGATTCATTTAGTATGTCCTTCCCCGGCCGGACTTTCCCGGCGTATTTCTATTCTGAGGACGTCCCTGTCGCCCGGACGGGCGCACACACGCTCCGCCGCGCCGACGCCGCCGACGGCGATCACGCCGTCATCGTCGCGCAGAACGGGCACGCTCCCGCGCTCCCACGGCGGAACGCCCGCCTCACGCAGCAGCGCCTTGAGCGTCTTCGTGCAGCCGCGCCCCGCCGGGCGAAGCGTATCGCCGGGCCGTCGTGCGCCGACAGTAATAATACCACATATATTCTCACATTTGAAGTAAAAAGTGTTGAACAGCCTGTGAACATCCGCGGGGCATACGTCGATCCGCCCGCTCAGCACGACTATTCCCGCCTCCGGCGACGGTGAGCGGTCTTGTCGCTATCGCCGCCGCCTCGTCCGCGCCAAGCACGAGCCTGTCGCCCCACCGCACGGCGCGAAGGCCGGTCACATCCGCCGTGCCGCCCTCCCGGGCGACGCGCAGGATGTCCTCCGTGTGCGCGTATGACAGCGCCGACGCCGCGCCTGTGCCCGCATCCGCGAGGAGACGCACCGCCCGGCGGGCGATCGGCGCGGGCAGCGCCGTGAGAGCGGACGCGCAGACGCTGCGGCCGACGGCGTGTTCCCGCAGAAAATCGCGGGCGAGGCCGTCCAATACCGCCTCGTCCTCCCGCGCCAGCGCCGCCATACGCCCGGCGGCGTGGAGAAAGCCGGGATTTTCCCGGCAAAGCATGGGGATCACGCCGTGGCGGATGCGGTTGCGGGCGCAGTCGTCAAGGGCGTTCGTGGAGTCCTCGACGTGGCCGATGCCGTGCGCCGCGAGGTATGCCGCCGCCTCCGCGTGCGTCACGTCCAGCATGGGCCGGACGACGCGGCCTCTTACGGGCGGTATGCCGCCGAGTCCGCGCAGACCGGCGCCGCGCATCAGATGCATGAGAAGCGTCTCGGCGTTGTCGTCCGCCGTGTGGGCCGTCGCGATGACGGCCGCGCCGCACGCGTCCGCCGTGCGCTCCAGAAACGCGTAGCGCAGCGTCCGCGCCGCCTCCTCGATGCCGAGGCGGTTCCGCGCGGCATAGGCCCGGGTGTCGCCGCGTCCGGCATAAAACGCGACGCCGCGCCCGGCGCAGAAATCGCGGACAAACGCCTCGTCCCGATCGGCCTCCGCCCCGCGCAGGCCGTGGTTGAAGTGCGCCGCCGCGACGGCATGGCCGCTCTCGAACAGGGTCGAAAGCAGATACATCGAATCCACGCCGCCCGACACGGCGCAGAGAATCAGACCTTCGTCGGGCAGCACGCCGCTGTTCACGGCGCATTTTTCGCCGCTGTGCGTTGTCCGTTCGTCTTCGCCGGGTGTTGTCCGTTCGTCTTCGCTATCCATTGTCCGTGTGCTTTCGCTCGTCGCTGACGTATTTTGTGTATTCCGGGAGCCAGCGCAGGTAGATCGTCCCGACGCGGCCCCGGCGGTTTTTGAGGATGATCGCCTCGGCGACGGTCGGATCCTCGCAATCGGGGTTGTAGTATCCCTCGCGGTAAAGCCCGATCACCGCGTCCGCGTCCTGCTCGATGGAGCCGGATTCGCGCAGGTCGGACAGCATCGGGCGCTTGTTCGTCCGACCCTCGTTGGCGCGGCTGAGCTGGCTGAGGCAGACGATCGGCACGCCCAGCTCCTTCGCCGTGACCTTCATCATGCGGCTGATATCGCTGACAGCCTGGGTGCGGCTCTCGTTGGCCCAGCTGCGGCCGCTGCCGGAGCTTTGCATGAGCTGGAGATAGTCCACGACGATAAGCCCGAGATCGTCCACGCGGCGGCACTGGGCGCTCATCTCCGCGACGGTCATGCTCGGGTTGTCGTCGATCAGAATGCGCAGCCGGGACAGGTCGCCCGCCGCGGTGGCCAGCGCCTGCCAGCCCGTATCGCCGAGACTGCCCCGGGTCAGGGAGTAGCTGTCGATCTTGCTTTCGCTCGACAGAAGCCGCATGGCGAGCTGCTGGCGGCTCATCTCGAGCGAGAACACGGCGACGGCCTTGTCCATCGACGTCGCCGCGCTGACGGCCATGTTCAGGGCGATGCTCGTCTTGCCCATGCCGGGACGCGACGCGATGAGGATGAAGTCGCCGGGCTGCATGCCCATGAGGCAGTCGTCGATATCCGTCAGGCCCGTCGTCACGCCGGGATTGCGGTTTCCGCCCTGCGACGCGGCGGATATGCTCTTGAGCATATCCGGCAATATCTGTGTCAGCGGCACGAGGCCGCCGGTCGTATTCTCTTTTCGGAGGGCGTAGATCTTCCGCTCGGCAAACTCAAGCGCCTGCTCCGCCTCCGCCGTGCCGCCGTACACGAGATCGGTGATCTCCGTCGCGGACGTGCCGAGGTCACGCAAAAGCGCACGGTCGCGGACGATCGCGCAGTATTCGAGGACGTTCGCCGCCGTGGGCGTCACGTCCATAAGCTCGATCAGATACTGGCGGGAGTTCTCCTTCCAGCAGCCGCGTGTCTTCATCTCGTCGAGCACCGTGACCGGGTCGACGGACTGGCCGAGGCTGAACATGGAGAAGATCGTCTCGAATATCTCGCGGTTTACGTCGAAGTAGAACTCCGCCGCCCGCACCCTGTTCACCACGTCCGGCACGCAGGCCGGATCGATGAGCATGGCCCCGAGTATCGACTGCTCCGCCTCCTGGGAATGGGGGACGCGCCGTCCCAGCAGCTCATCCATAGGCTATTATCTCTCTGTTGTCGGTTTTACGCGGCCGCCGTCCGAGACGTAAGGCCGCGTGAACCGGTCGCTGTATTTATTTGTCCTCCGTGACCATGACGTTGATCACGCCGCTGATCTCGTGGCCGAGCTTGCATTTGATCTGGTATGAGCCGAACGCCTTGATCGGCTCGGCCTGCACGATCTGGTTTTTCTCGATGTTCATGCCGTGCTGCGCCGCGAGGGCCTCGGAGATCTCCTTCGAGGTGACGGAGCCGAAGAGCCTGCCGCCCTCGCCGCCCTTGGCCTTGATGCGCACCATCACGCCGCCGAGACGCTCGGCGTACTCGCGGGCCTGCGCCTTCTCGCGTTCGATCTGGGCAAGACGCGCCTTCTCCTTGAGGCGCATGGCGTTTAAGTTGTCCGCCGACGCCTCCACCGCGAGTCCCCGGGGGATGAGGTAGTTGCGGCCGTAGCCGTCGGAGACCTCCTTCAGCTCGCCCTTTTTGCCCTGGCCCTTGATGTCCTTCTGCAGAATCACTTTCATGGGTTTTTTATCCTTTCCTGCTGATTGTCTCTAATGAGAAGCGAATGGTTTGGTTACGCCTGATTGAGGTACTCGTCGATGGCCGCCTTCAGGAGCACGTCGGCCTCCTCGGTCGTCCGGTCCGGAAGCTGCGCGGCGGCCGCGGACATATTGCCGCCGCCCCCGAGCTTTTCCATCAGCACCTGTACGTTGATGCTGCCGATGCTGCGGGCGGAGAGGTAGATGCCGCCGTCCTCCATCGGATAGAGCACGACGGACGCCTCCACGCCGGAGATGTTCAGAAGCTCATCCGCCGCCTGCGAGGCCGTCACACGATCCACGGTCCGGTCGACCGAGGCGATGCAGATGTTGCTGCGGTATATCTTTGCGCGCTCGAGGATATAATAGCGCGTCACGGTGCTGTCGTAGTCGGTCTGCATGAGCCGCTTGATGGACGCAGGCTCCGCCCCGAGCCGGCGCAGAAACGCCGCCGCGTCGAATGTGCGCTCACCGGTGCGCAAGGTGAAGTTCTTCGTGTCGGTGACGATGCCGGCCAGCATGGCCTCCGCCTCGCAGCGGAGGATGTTGTCCTGCTGGGCCAGCTCCTGCAGAAGCTCCGCCATCAGCTCGCAGGCCGACGACGCGTATGGCTCGTACAGCGTCAGCGCGGCGTTGGAGATGTAGCTCGCCGCCCGGCGGTGGTGGTCGATGACGGCGACGCGGCTGATGGACTCGAGCAGCGCCCGATCCTCGACCTGCTCGGGCCGGTTCGTGTCCACGACGACGAGAAGGCTTCGTGCGTTTGCCTGCAGCATGGCCTCCTTCGGCGTGACGAACACGTCGGCGTATTCCCTGTACTTTTTCAGCTCCTCGACCATCGCCCCGCAGGCGTTCGGCCGGTCGCTCAGGACGATCCGCGCACGCTTGCCCATGGAGCGGGCGATGCAGCATATGCCCGTCGCCGCGCCGAGGGCGTCCATATCGGCGTATTTGTGGCCCATGACGAACGTGGTGGAGGCGTCCTTGATCGAGGCGCCGAGGGCGTTCGCAATGACCCGGCTCTTGACCTTCGTGCGCGTCTCGACCTCCGCGTCGCGTCCGCCGAAGAACGTAAAGTTCATTCTGTCACGGATGACGGCCTGATCGCCGCCGCGTGACAGGGCCATCTCGATGCTCAGAGAGGCGTAGCCGTAGTTCTCCTCGATCGACGCGCCGTCGATGCCGGCGCCGATGCTGACCGTGACGTGGATGCCGGAGGTGTTCACGATCGCGTGCGCGTCGTCGATGAGCGAAAACCGCTCCGCCTGAAGCTGGTCGAAATACCGCCGCTCGCAGATGTACAGGTATCGGTCGCGGTCGAACCGCCGCCAGAAGCCGCGCTTGCCCTCGACCCAGGAGGCCAGCTTATCCTCGAACGAGCTGCGAATCTCCAGCCGCGCACGCTCGGCGACGTTTTTCATCATCTCGTCGTAGTTGTCCATCAGGACGATCATGACAACGGGCCGGGACGCGGCGTATTCGCGCCGGATCTCGTCGTAATCGGTCACGTCCACCCAGTAGGTGATGCCCATGCTGCGCGCCGGATTGGCGTCGCCGTGCGCCCGAATGAGACTGCCCTGCACCTGATAGCGGCGGTCGCCGAGCGAGACGTACTCGGGACAGCGCTTTCTGCCCTCGACGATCCACTTGCTGTCAAAGCCCGGGACGAGGTCGGACATATGCGCGTCCCGCAGGCGCTGAAAAACGCCTGATTGCCCCATACGACGCGATCGGTATCGAGCAGGAACGTCGCCATGGGCAGCGGGAAGTTCAGCATGGCGCTGTTTCTGGCCTCCTCCGACTCATACGTGACGGCCTCGACGTACTGCGTGAGCGCTCGCCGGCGGCGGCGGGTCAGGATCGCGTCGATCACAAACAGCGTCAGCGCGGCCGCGCCCTCGATCAGCGCGAGCAGCGGCTCGGAGAACGCGAGGTACGAGACGGCCGCGAACGCCAGCAGAATCGCGATATACAAACGGGGGCCGGTGGCCTCCAGGCTCCTGAAAAGCTTGTTTATGGCGCATGCCTCCTCTGCAAACGGCGATCCTCGCGGCCGCGGGCGCGGCTGTGAGGCGGGCGCGGCTGCGGGAAGATATGATCGTAAAAATATGATCGTAGTATTATATCAGAATTCCGGCCGCTTTACAATCATGTCGGCGAAAAAACCTTGCGGGATAACAACCGCGGTCAGACGCCGAAAAACCGGCGGCCGTTCTCCATCGTGACCGCCGCGACAAGCGCCGGGGTCGTATGGCACGCCTCCGCGATGACCTCCGCGATACGGGGGAGCTTTCGGCTGTCGTTGCGCCGCCCGTCCGTGCGCGGCATGGGCGCGAGATAGGGGCAGTCCGTCTCGAGCAGGATGCGATCCGTCGGCATGGAGCGCAGCGTCTCGATGGCGCGGCGGGCGCCCTGCATCGTGATCGAGCCGTTGAAGCCGAGATACCAGCCCCAGCCCAGAATCTCCTTCGCCATCTCCGCGCTGCCGGAATAGCAGTGGAATTCGCCGCGTACACGCGTGTGGCGGCGGATGATGTCAAGGCAGTCGCCGTGAGCCTCCCGGTCGTGGATGATGACGGGCAGATTAAGCTCCTCCGCGAGGCAAAGCTGCGCTTCGAGCACCTCGTGCTGCCTGTCCTTCCACTCGAGGTCGTAGTGGTAATCGAGGCCGATCTCCCCGATCGCGACGACCTTCGGGTGCTCTGCCCAGCGGCGGATGCAATCGGCGCTCCCGTCGTCCCACGTCCTCGCGTCGTGCGGATGCCAGCCGACGGCGGCGTATACGAAGTCGTATTTCTCCGCGAGAGCGATCGACGCCTCACTGGACGCCCTGTCGCACCCTACGTTCACGACAAGCTCCACCCCGGCGGCGGGCAGCGAGGCGATCACCTCGTCCCGGTCGGCGTCGAACCACTCGTCGTCGTCGGGAATACACAAAGTATTCCCTGCGTTTTTTGTTTCATCTGCCGAAAAATCTGTCTGCGCAATCCGCACACCCCTATTGTGCGGTATTGCCTTAAACTGTTTTCCAGGAAAAAGCTCCGTTCCGTTACCGGGCGCAAAGCCCCGGAAGCGCCGCATTTCCGAAGCGAATACAAAAGAGTATCATTCCGCGTTCCGCACGCGCTGCCACGCGGCGATCAGGCGGTCGAGGCTCCACGCGGCGTTCGCCGGACTCGTCGAGGGCAGACAGACCGCCTCGCGGCCGGTCAGCGGGAGGGTGTATCTGTCGTACATCCGGGCGGCGGTCTTTCCGTTTACATAAATCATTTTTATGTCAGCCGCCGCGAGGATCGGAGAGAGGTCGTTCGGCACGGCGTTTCGGATGGAGGCGTCGGAGGAGCCGGTGATATCGCAAGCGCCGATGACGTCCCACGCCGCGACGTGATGCCGCGTCAGAAAGTCGCGTTTTTCCGGCACCGCGGCCGGTACGTCGTCCCCGAAAACCGCCGCCATGACGCGCCAGAACCGGTTCTGCGGGTGGCCGTAGAAGAACATCGATTCACGCGATTTGACGGACGGAAAGCTCCCGAGGATCAGAATTTCGCTGTTCCCGTCGTACAGCGGCGGGAACGGGTGGAGGATGTGTTCCATAGTCTCCTTTGCCGCCCTGCGGCATCCTTCATCGCCCTGCGGCGGCGCGGTCAGTGTGTCAGGAGCCGGGAGACGAGCGGCCTTGCGACCTTCATCGCCCCCTTCGGGCAGAACTCCTGACAGCAGAAGCAGTGGATGCATTTTTTCCGGTCGATATGCGGCACGCCGGCGCGCATTTCGATCGCGTGCGCGGGGCAGACGCCCCGGCATTTGGCGCAGCCGACGCACTCCCCGGCGCTGACAGCGGGCTTCGAGCCGAGCAGCTTATGCAGCGCGCCGCCCATAAGCTCCCCCGCCCGTCCCGGCAGCACGGAGCGGAAGAGAAGGTCGTTTTTGGTGACGAGCTTTTCAAAATCCGGCACGGTGAACGCGTCCGGGTCGCCGACGATCTCGAGACCCTCGACGGTCTCCGGGATGAGCCCCCGCTCCAGCGCGGCCTCCAGCGTCGGCACCTCCTGCCGGGCGATGCCGATGATACGGGCGCATACGAGGTCGGCCTCATGCGGCGAGCCGGACGCGAGCAGCACGCCGACGGGCCGGGGCGTGCCCGCCGTGGGGCCGTTGCCCTCCATCGCGACGACGCCGTCCACGATGGACAGCGCCGGACGGAAGTACTCGTCCAGATCGACCAGCATCCGCCCGAACGTGCGCAGCTCGGGGTATTTGAAATGGTACTCGGGCTTCATCGTGCCCGGTATGACGCCGAACATATTCTTCGCGGCGGCGGACATCCCCATCATGCCGTGGCTCTTGAGCTTGCAGAAGTCGATGATCGCGTCGCAGTCGTCCAGCCACGCGGTGTAGGTGAACGTCTTCGCTGCCCAGGCGTCGGGGTTCTGCGCGTCCTTCTGCGAGAAGTTCATATTCAGCTCCGCGCCGGCCTCCTCGACCTCGCGCAGACCGGCGGCGCGGTATATACCCTTTACATACGGCGCGGTGAACAGGCCGCCGGGGCTGTCCCCGACGATCACGCGTGCGCCCCGCTCGAGCAGCAGCTCCGTCAGCGCCGCGAGAAGCGACGGGTGCGTCGTCGCGGCGGCGTCGGGCTTCATGCCGGCGACGAGATTCGTCTTGACGCCGACCGTCATGCCCGGCTGAACGAAATCCAGCCCGCCCAGCGGACGCAGCACCGTCTCGAGCGCGGCGCGGCATGCAGGCCGGTCGTATGTCGCAAGCCCTGTGAGGGATACCATCGCTGTCACTCCCGTTTTCATCGAAGCCGCGCCGGACGGCGCGCACCGCCGACGCGCTGCATTATCACTATACTGAATCCTATCATAGCATACTTTCACGCGTTTGTCATGGTTTTCGCGCCGCCTTGGACAGAATCCACAAAAACCCCGCGTTCCGGCCCGCTTTCTTCCGCCAAACTCATGGTTGCAATTTGGCGAAGGTGACTATATACTAATATAAGAAAGTTATCGTCCGAATATAAGGAGTTTTTATTGATGAAGAGCTATCTCGATATGACGAAGGCCGAGCTGCAGGCGGAGCTTGCCTCCGAAAACACCGCTTACGAAACACTGGCGGCAAAGGGACTCAAGCTGGATATGTCCCGCGGCAAGCCGAACCCGGTGCAGCTCGATCTGTCGATGTCCATGCTGGCCCTCGACCCGGCGGAGCTGATCACGACGAAAAAGGGCACGGACGTGCGCAACTACGGCGAGCTGGCCGGCGTGGACGAGTGCAAGCAGCTTTTCGCCGATCTTCTCGGGCTGACGCAGGCGAACATCATCATGGGCGGGCAGTCGAGCCTGAACCTGATGTACGACTCGATCGCCCGGGCGCTGCTGCTCGGCGTGTACGGCGGCTCGAAGCCGTGGGGACAGCAGGGGCCGCTCAAGTTCCTCTGCCCGGTGCCCGGCTATGACCGCCACTTCGCGATCTGTCAGGAGTTCGGCATTGAGATGATCAACATCCCGATGGATCTGAACGGCCCGGATATGGATCTCGTGCGGCAATATGTCGAATCCGACCCGGCGGTCAAGGGCATCTGGTGCGTGCCCAAGTACTCGAACCCGTCGGGCATCACCTATTCGGACGACGTCGTCCGTGCGTTCGCGGCGCTGAAGCCGGCGGCCGACGATTTCCGCATCTTCTGGGACAACGCCTATCTCGTCCACGGCTTCTGCGACGAGGACGACAATCTGCTGAACATCTTCGACGCCTGCCGGGAATACGGCTCGGAGGACATGGTTTACGAGTTCATATCCACGAGCAAGGTCACGTTCTCGGGCGCCGGTCTCGCCGTCCTCGCCGCGAGCGAGAACAACGTGAAGTTCATCCTCCGGCAGATGGGCATCCAGACCATCGGCTACGACAAGATCAACCAGCTCCGTCACACCAAGTTCTTCGGCAGCGTGCAGGGCATCCGCGACCACATGAAGAAGCACGCGGTCTTCATGAAGCCGAAATTTGACTGCGTCCTGAACGCGCTCGAGCAGGAGCTCGCGCCGCGCGGCATCGGCTCCTGGCCCGTCCCGAAGGGCGGCTACTTTGTCTGCTTCCGGGGACTGGACGGCACGGCAAAGCGCTGCGTCGCTCTGTGCGCGGACGCCGGTCTCAAGCTCACCGGCGCGGGCGCTCCGTTCCCCTACGGCAACGACCCCGACGACGCGACGATCCGCATCGCCCCGTCCTAT
>CAJOFW010000129.1 GCA_905234005.1 uncultured Oscillospiraceae bacterium | reverse complement strand
TGTCCGTCGCGAGGTTGTAGCCGTAGTTCACGCCCGAGAGCACGACGTCCGGCTTTCCCGGCATGATGTTCAGGACGCCGACGCGGATGCAGTCGGCGGGCATGCCGCTGCACGTATACGCCCGCACGCCCGGTACCGGAAAATCGTGGGGATAGACGTCGAGGTGATCGTGCAGCGTGATGCTGTGCGACGCCGCGCTCCGCTCCGAATCCGGCGCGACGGCCCACACCTCGCCGAAGCGCTTCGCCGCCTCCGCAAGCCTGAAAAGGCCCTCCGCCCCGATCCCGTCGTCGTTTGTGATCAGAATTCTGCGCATGATACGCTCCCGTCCGCGATGAATATGCCGTCGATCACATCGGCCATTCCGACCCGGATCGCGGCGGCTGTACCGGCCGGTATCGGAAAGTACCGGCCCGCAGGCACCGACCGTTATTATATGTGTTCCCGGCGGGAAAGTCAATGCCGCGAAAAACCCCGTTTTGCGCCGGAAAGCCGGGCTCAGCCGCGCAGGAGGCACCACAGGACGGGGATGAACAGCGCGGGCAGATAGTTCAGCGTGTGGAAGTCCCTGATCTTCATGATCGAAAGGCCGGACATGGCGATCAGAAAGCCGCCCACGATGGATATCTCCACCATCATCGTGTCCGTGATGAACGCGCCCACCAGCGTCGTCAGAAGATAGATCGATCCCTGCCACACAAGCAGCACCACAGCGGCCAGCGCCATGCCGACGCCATACGTCGCGGCGAGCACCATGGAGGTCACAAAGTCCAGCGAGGCGTTCGTAAAGAGGTATGTGTGGTCGCCGTACAGGGCGCTCTGCACCGGCCCGAGGATCGACAGCGTGCCGATGCAGAAGATCAGACAGCCGGTGATGATCCCCTGCCCCAGATTGCCGCCGTCGTCCCGGCGGCTCGTCAGAGCCGAGACGC
The DNA here is from genome assembly GCA_905234005.1 of uncultured Oscillospiraceae bacterium. GTDB lineage: Bacteria > Bacillota > Clostridia > Oscillospirales > Oscillospiraceae > CAJOIG01. The sequence goes on along the minus strand of CAJOFW010000129.1, from coordinate 7,510 downwards.
GCCGGTCAAGCTGAAGCAGCGTGCCGATCACACAGCCGACGGCGAGACTGACGATGAACAGCACGGGGTATGCGCTCTTCGGCATATTCTGCACCACGGCGTTTATCCCGAGGCCGAAGGCGGCAAGGCCCATCGCGTTCATCAGGCCCTCGCTGAGCCTGTCGCTCATCACCTTCCGAAACAGCCCGCCGATCAGACTGCCCGCTACGATGGTTCCCACATTGGCAAAGGTGCCGATCATACCGCGTCGCTCCTTATTTTCAATACTGTCGGTTTTACATCCGATATCCATTCTATACCCCGCGTCAACCCCCGCGCAGAGAACCGAAGCCGCCGCGTTATCGCGCCGCGCCGACATTGCCTTGAATCTCACATAATTATTGCTTGAAATCATCATTAACATGTGATAATCTTTTATTAGCTGCCGTAACAGGCAAAAATACATGCAGGAGGATTCCACATGAAGAAAGCATTCGCATTGTTCCTTGTGCTGTGCATGGCGCTCTCCGTGTCCGCGTTCGCTTCCGGCGATCCCGGCGCCGGGGACGTGACCATCACGGCCGTCACCTACGGCGACAAGTACGTTCCCACGACCGCCACGGATGACGACACCATCAACAGCCCGTCCGCCTCGTCGAACATCGTCTCCGTCACGCTGTCCGACGGCACCGTGATCGAGGCCGAGGACGGCGGCGTCCTCACGCTCGTCATCGACGGCGACCAGTACGACATCATCGACTACCTTGAGAGCGGGCTTGCTCTCCCCGCCGGCTATGCCTTCGAGACCACGGCCGGCTCCGTCGGCTACTCCGAGTTTGCCAAGTTCATGAACATGGCCGGCAACACCGCCCAGTACACCTACCGCTCCGCCCTCAAGGTCAACGCGGACGGCATCGTCGAGGACGAGACCATCCCCTCCCTGCTGACGAAGGCCGGCTCCTATGACGAGGCCTCCATCTCCGGCGGCGAGCTGAATCTCTACGGCCCGTTCTTCAACGGCATCATCGTCGACTCCGCCGACTACGTCGTGGAGGGCATGAACATCACCGCCCTCGGCGACGGCGCGAACGACTTCCAGGGCGAGGGCGCGGCCGTTCTCGCGCAGGGCACCGCGGACGTCACGATTCAGGATTCCGTCATCGTCACCTCCGGCGTCATCCGCACCGCGGCTGTCGTCAAGGGCAGCGGCATCCTCCGCATCGACAATTCCGTCATCTACGCGCAGGAGACCGAGGACACCCAGGCCGATTACGACGCTCTGGTCGTCCCCATGATGAAGCGCACCCCGATGGCCCTCGGCCTTGAGGGCGGCGTCCGCGCCACGAACGTCCTCGGCGCCGGCCAGGGCATCTACACCGACTCCCTGATCGTCTCCACCGGCTGGGGCGCTCTGTCCACCGACTCCGGCAGCTCCTACGCCAACACCGGCACCTACGCCCTGAACGTCAAGGACACCGTCGCGGGCATCGGCGTCATCGAGGAGGCCGTCGAGGGCAAGGATTACGACGCGACCAAGACGGTCGGCGGCGTGACCTACGGCTTCAACTGCGAAGGCTCCGGCTACATCGCCTACGCCGACGCGAACGTCTATGACTACTTCGAGGATTCCACCCTCTTCGCGGGCAGCGAGGTCGGCATCATCGCCGGCGGCTTCATGGAATTCCACGGCTGCGACCTCAACTCCAACTACATCGGCTTCATGACCCACGGCGCGAGCTGCAACGCGTATGTGTACGACTCCGACATCGCCGTCGGCTACACCGTCATGCAGATCAAGTCCGGCAGCGCCAACTCCGGCTGCTCCGGCTACATCATGATCGACAACTGCAGCATCGACTTCACCGGCGACGGCAGCTACACCGGCACGCTGGTTGAGCTGATCGAGTCCGACGACGCCGGCAACCCGGGCGTCACCGAGTTCACGATCAACGACCTCGGCGAGGAGGCCTACGCCGTGGCCGGCGAGAACAGCCCCGCCGCCGCCGACCTCATGAACGGCGAGTACACCGGCAACATCTGGAACAACATCTTCTCCGAGTGCCAGGCGCTTGACGTCACCCTCGACAACGCGACCGTGAACGGCACCATCTCCTCCTCCGTCGGCCGCCACGTCGACCTCGAGGGCAACATCGTCGAGAACGGCACCGTCCTGCAGGCCGATACCACCGGCAACTACCTCAAGAGCGGCGTCACCGACTACGCGGTCATCGGCGCGATCTACAACACCGCCTCCGCCACGATCAACAACCCCGTGAACGTCACGCTGACGAACGGCTCCGTCTGGAACGTCGTCCTCGCGGACGGCACCTGCGGCGAGGCCGACGCCTGCTACATCAACAATCTGACCGCCGAGGCCGGCACGGCCATCACGGCGGACGAGCCTGTGACCGTGTACTACTGCGGCGAGCTTGACGTCGACGACGCCGACGTCTCCGAGAACGTCACCTTCGTCGAGTTCGAGCGCGACGTCATCGAGATCGCTCCCGCCGCCAGCACCTACACCGTCACCGACTACGCCTTCAACACCCTGACCGTCAACGTCGTCGACGAGGACGGCAACCCGGTCGAGGGCGCGATCAACTTCAGCTCCAACGTTCTGGCCAAGGGCGTGTACTTCAACGCCTCCGCCGCCAGCGGCTATCAGGTCGTCGACGGTCTGGACGGCTACGACTCCGACGAGGCCGCCTACACCTACTTCATCGCGATGGACGGCGACACCGTCATCACGGTCACGGTAGCGGCCGGCTCCGCCTCCGGCGAGGCGTCGTAAGGTCAGTCCCCGCATACGTCCGAATTCATCTGAACACATCTGAATTCATTTGAATTAACCGAAAAAACATCTGTACGGGCCTGCGTCCGTACAGATGTTTTTTGCGTATTCGTTTCGTAAGGCCGTCACCAGAGCATGAGCTTATTCGCCTGCTCGCGCAGCTCGGCGCGGAAATCGGGGTGGGCCACGGCGATCAGATTCTCCACGCGCTGGCGGAGGTTGCGGCCCTTGAGCCAGGCGACGCCGTATTCGGTCACGATGCAGTCGACCTGGTTGCGGCTCAGGCTCACGACCGAGCCGGGCGCGAGCTGCGCCGTGATTGTGGACACCGTGCCGCCCTTTCGTGTGGACGGGGCCGCGATGAAATTCCGCCCGCCCTTCGCGTGGGCGGCGCCGACGGCCATGTCCGCCTGTCCCCCGGTGCCGGAGTACTGCCGGGAGCCGATGGACTCGGAGCACACCTGTCCCGTCAGATCGACGGAGAGACACGAGTTCACCGAGACGAAGTTGTCGTTCTGCGCCACGACCCACGGGTCGTTTACATAATCTCCCCGCCGCAGCATGACGCCGGGGTTGTTGTCGAGCATATCGTACAGCCGCTGTGTGCCGAAGGCGAACGCGCCGACGATCTTGCCCCGGTGCAGGCTCTTTTTCTTCCCGGTGATGACGCCGGCCTCGAGAAGATCGACCATGGAGTTTGTGATCATCTCGGAGTGTACGCCGAGGTCGTGCTTGCCGTACAGCGCCTGCGCCGCCGCGTCGGGGATGCCGCCGATGCCGAGCTGGAGCGTGTCGCCGTCGTTTATCAGCTCCGCGATGTACCGTCCGATCGTCGTCTCCGTCTCGTTCGGCCTGCTCTCGGGCAGATCCGCCTCGACGATCCAGTCCACATCCGAGACATGGATCTCCGTGTCGCCCCAGACGTCGGGCAGGTTCTCGTTGACCTGAACGATGACCGTATCCGCCGCCTCGAAGAACGCCTTCTCGTGGATCAGGCACAGGGGTATCTTCATGTAACCGTGCCTGTCCATCGGCGTCGCGGCGGTGATGAAGACGTTCACGTCGTTCACGCTCATCCAGCGGCTCGGGCCGTTGTGCAGGTCGGTGGGGTAATAGTTCAGCGCCCCGACCGCGTGGCTGCGGCGGGTGTCGCCCATCAGAAACGCCACATCCATGTTGAACGTGTCGTGATACTTCGGATCCAGCATGAATTCATGCGGCAAAAAGCACATCGGCCCGTACATTTTCACCGGCCCGATCTTCCCGTGCAGCGTATGCATCGCGTCAAACAGCGCCGTCGGCTCGTTGGCGCACTGGCTCGTGCCGATGATATCGCCCGTTTTCAGCTTCGACAGCGCCTCGTCGATCGTGACGAGCTTGCGGGCGTATTCCTCCTGATAGCGGTTCATCCGCGTTCCCTCCTGTCATCCGTCGATATTACCGGGTACAGTATACTAAACGCACCGCGCCGCTGTCAATCGCGGACTGTGATCGGGTTCGGTTCGGGTTCACGAATTGTTCACGAATAGTTTAGCTCCAGTTTCGATTTTTCCGCTATGCTTACGGCATAGAGTAGAGCTTACGGCGATTCGGGCGTCGTACAAACCCGAAAGAGGTCACTGCCGGCCTCGGGGCAGAATCCGAAACGGCAGACTAACCACAACCGCCGCCGGGACGCTCCCACGGCCGCCGCGGGCCGATTGACGCGCCCCGGCGGATGTGATACAATTCTACCCCGTTGAGAACGCCGCCATGTCCGCGGCATGGCGGCGAAAATCGGAAAGGGATGAAACGGTATGGAAATCTTCGAGGCGGTCATGATGATCTGCTTCGGCGTGTCGTGGCCGGTGTCCGTGTACAAATCGTGGACGGCCCGGACGGCGCGGGGCAAGAGTCTGGTGTTTGAGATCTTCATCTGGCTCGGCTACGTCAGCGGCATCATCGGAAAGCTCCTCAGCGGGAATATCACCTATGTGCTCGCCATATACATCCTGAACATCGTGATGGTATCGGTCGACATCGGGCTGTACTTCCGCAACAGCCGCCTGGACAGGCAGCAGCCGGAGCCGGGACGCGAGGCGTAATGACAGGGCGCAGCCGCGAGGCACAGCCGCAATACGAAAAAGGCAGGACTTGTTTCACAGGCCCTGCCTTTTTCGTTTCCGCGTAAATTTTCGCCGCCTCCCCTTGACATACGACGCGGGATCGTGTATGCTTAGTGTACTAGATGACTTAATACACACAGAACACAGCATGGAACACAGTTCAACGCACAATACGACAATCCGTTCAGACAATACACGCGGAGCGCCGCACACAACGCGGCGCACAACACAGGAGGTGATCGTTTGATAAGCCTGAACACCCGGGACTCCCGTCCGCTGTACGAGCAGGTGAAGGACAGCATCCGCCGCCTCATCATCGCGGGCGCGATGCCGGACGGCGAGAAGCTGCCCGCCGTCCGGGAGCTGGCGGGCCAGCTCGCCATCAACCCGAACACGATCCAGCGGGCCTATCGCGAGCTGGAGAGCGAGGGGTATATCCGGAGCATCCACGGCAAGGGCAGCTTCGTATGCGCCGCGAGGGACGCGGACGGCGGCGCCCGTCGCGCCGAGCTCTTAAAGCAGTTCGACGCGGCGGCGGCGGAGCTTATGTATCTCGGCATGACGGCGGCGGAGCTGTCCGCCCGGCTGACGGAAGGAGGAAATTCCGATGATTGAAATGCGGCAGGTGACAAAGCGCTTTGACGACACGGCGGCGCTGGACGGCTTGACGCTCACCGTGCCGGCGGGCAGCGTATACGGCATGGTCGGCCCGAACGGCGCGGGCAAATCGACGGCGATCCGCTGCATCGCGGGCATACTGCGGCCCGACGCCGGGGAGGTGCTCGTCGGAGGCGAGCCGGTATTTGAAAACACGGCTGCGAAGGCCCGCATCGCCTGCATCCCGGACGACCCGGCCGTGCTGCCCCAGGCGAGCATAGACGATATGCGCCGGTTTTACAAAAAGCTCTACCCCCGCTTTGACGACGAGGTCTTTTCGCATCTTGCCGAGGCGTTTCCCCTCGACCCGAAGCAGGCGGTCAAGCGGTTTTCACGCGGCATGCGCAAGCAGGCGGCGTTCTGGCTCGCGATGGGCTTGTGCTCGACGAGCCGATGGACGGTCTCGACCCGGTCATGCGGCGGCAGGTGTGGGGCATCGTCATGGGCGACGTCGCCGAGCGGGGCATGACCGTCCTCGTCTCGTCGCACAACCTGCGCGAGCTGGAGGACGTGTGCGACCACGTCGGCATCATGAACCGGGGCGGGATGATGCTCGAGCGCGATCTGACCGAGCTGGAGGACAGCATCGTAAAGGCGCAGCTCGTCCTGCCCGACGGCGGGGCGCTGCCCGGCGGGCTGGACATCGTGCACGCGGAGGAGTCGGGCCGTATGAAGACGCTCATCCTGCGCGGCAGCCGCGACGCGGTCACGGAGACGCTCAGCGCCGCCGCGCCGGTGTACCTCGATCTCGTCCCCCTGACGCTGGAGGAGATCTTCATCTACGAGCTGGGAGGTGTCGACTATGAAGTCAAGAACGTCATTCTGTAACGCCGAGCTTCTGCGCACGACGATGAAGCGCTATTGGGCGCTCTGGGCGGCGTATCTCGCGTTTCTGCTGCTCATCCTGTGCATGGAGTTCACCGATCTCGAGCCGGGCACGGTCTACGCGCAGAACCTCATTTCCGGCGGTCTTCTCGATACCCGCTGGGAGGGCCTCGTCCTCGCGGCGGCGGGCATGGGCGCGCTCACGGCGATGTGTGTGTTCGGTCACCTGTTCAGCCGCAGCCAGACGGAGCTGATCGGCGTGCTGCCCGTCTCACGCGGGGCCGTGTACGGCTCCTGCTTCTTCGCGGGGCTTTTGCCGGTCGCGGCGGCGGACGTGCTCGCCGTGCTCGTGACGCTCGCGGCGGAGAGCCGCGTCGGCCGGCCGGATGTGCCCGTGCTGCTGTGCCTCCTCGGGACGCTGCTGCTGCTGAACCTGACGTTTTACGGCTTCGCGGCGTTCTGCGCCACGCTGACCGGCAATCTATTCGTTGTCCCGCTCGTGTACGCCGTGTTCGAGCTTGTCGCGCCGGTGGTGTATCTCTGCCTCGAGTCGCTGAAGGCCGCGTATCTGTACGGCTATGACTCGGGCGATGTGGGGCTCATCTGGCTGTCGCCGCTTGTGTGGCTCATAAGCAGCAGGCCGCTGATTCTCCTGAACGACAGCGGCGCCATGTCGTATCTTATGAACGGCCCGATGCTCGTAAGGCTCGGGGTGTACGCCGCCGTCGGCGCCGCGTTCGCGGCGGCGGGGCTTCTGCTCTATCGCCGCCGGGCGATGGAGACCGCGACGGACATCGTATCCGTCCGGGTGCTGCGGCCCGTGTTCCGGTACTGCATGGGCTTCGGCTGCGCGCTCGTGACCGCCGCGGCGCTGTGCGGCGGCGCGTACCGGTTCCGTCTCTACGAGGGCGGCGGTGCGTCCATCGTCCGGGCAGCGGTGCTCGCTCTCGCCGGGGCCGCCGTCGGGTGGTTCGGCGCGGAGATGCTCATGCAGAAGAGCTTCCGCGTGTTCAAAAAGCGCTGGAAGGGATACGTCATCGTCGCCCTCGTCACCGTGCTCGCGTTCGTCTGTCTGGGCGCGGACGCGGGCGGGTTCGAGACACGCGTGCCCGACGCCGCCGACGTACAGACCGTTTATGTCTCCGCCGGCTCG
>CAJOFW010000128.1:2295-7666 GCA_905234005.1 uncultured Oscillospiraceae bacterium | reverse complement strand
GGCGTCTGGCACGCGTCGCCGGACTCATCGGCGGATTCATCCGCGGGATCGCAGACAGGCACGGCCGGGTCGTCGACGGGGCATGCCTCGTCGGGCACGGAAGAATCCTCGCCGACGGACGGGTATGTAGCCGGGGCGGCGTCCTCGCCGCAGTCAGCGGGTGATTCGGTATCGGTCTCGCAGAACTCCGCGGGATTCTCCGGGAAGCCTTCCGGCTCCGTCACGGTCGACTCCGCCGCCGTCTCCGGCACGGCGCACTCCGTCGCCGCGGCGGGGAACGAGAGCAGAAGCACCGAGACCACGAGAAGCAGAAGAAGTATTCTTGCGCGATGTTTCATGATTTCAAATCCTCCAATCGCCTGTTACGGGCGGTATTGCCTGCATTCGTCGAAGAAACCGCGCCGTCCGGCCGGACGGCTGCCGTTTCCTGGGTCAAATTATTGTATCACAATATTAACTTAAATGCAAGCGCTTTCGCGGCGTTATTTCGCATTCTTCGACGCGTTTTCGTGCAGCCATTTGAGCGCGTCGGAGAGGGTGCCGACGGCGTCCACGAGGCCGCAGGACACGGCCTCCTCCCCGTCGAGGATGCTGCCGACGTCGTTTGCCAGCTCCCCGGTGCGGAGCATATAGCCGAGGAGCCGTTCGCGGGATATGCGGGAGTCCGTCACGAACCGGACGATGCGCTCCTGTGTGCGCGAGAAATACTCATACGTCTGCTGCGCGCCGATGACCGTGCCGTTCAAGCGGACGGGGTGGATCGTCATGGCCGCCGACGGGGCTATGAGGCTCCGCTTCGCGGCGACGGCGAGGGGCACGCCGATCGAGTGCCCGCCGCCGAGGACGAGGCTGGCCGTGGGCTTTCTCATGCCGGCGATCAGCTCCGCGATGCCGAGGCCGGCCTCGATGTCGCCGCCGACGGTGTTTATAAGCACGAGCAGCCCCTTCACGTCCGGCGATTCCTCCACCGCCGCGAGAAGGGGGTATACGTGCTCGTATTTTGTCGTCTTGTTGTCGTCGGTGAGGATCTGATGGCCCTCGATCTGGCCGATGATCGTCAGCACCTGTATCTCGGACGGCGGCTGCGCCGCGCCCATGTCCCGGATCTCATCCATTCGCGTCACCCGGTACAGTTTCCCCGCGCCGGGCCGCAAATATTCAGATTGCGCTTATTTCGCGCAGAACGCTTATTTCGCGTTGTACGCCGCCTTCATGCACTTGTACGTCATGTAGCAGTCGAGCTTCGACGTCGTCTCGAACGGCGCGTGCATGCTCAGCACCGGGACGCCGGCGTCGATCGTGTCGATATCGCGCTGGGCCATGAACATCGCGACCGTGCCGCCGCCGCCCTGATCGACCTTGCCAAGCTCACACATCTGCCACACGACGCCCGCGTCGTCGCACAGGCGGCGCAGGTACGCGACAAGCTCCGCCTGCGCGTCGCTGGCGCCGGACTTGCCCCGGGAGCCGGTGAACTTGCAGAAGCCCACGCCGTAATTGAGCTTCGCGGCGTTCTGCTTCTCGCTGACCTCGGCGTAGAGGGGATCGAGCGCCGCCGTCACGTCCGCCGAGACGCAGAAGCTGTGCGAGAAGCACGCCTGCACGGAGCACGTCCCGCCGATGAGCCTCTCCATGAAGTACTCGAACGCCCGGCTCCGCATACCGGTCACGCCCTCGGAGCCGATCTCCTCCTTGTCGGCGAGGATGCACACCGCCGTGCGCTCCGGGTTCTCCGTCTCGAGGATCGCGGCAAGCTCCGCGTAGGCGCAGACGCGGTCGTCCTGCCCGTAGCCGCCGATCATGCTGCGGTCGATGCCCAGCTCACGCACCGGAAACGCCGGCACGACCTCCAGCTCCGCCGATATGAAATCGGCCTCGGTGATGCCGTACCGGTCGTTTAAGAGGCTCATCACCGCGAGCCTGACCCGGTTGTCGCCCTCGCCGGCGTAGGGCACGCTGCCGATCAGCACGCAGAGCTTCTCTCCCTCGATCGCCGCGCCGAGCTTCTTGTTCTCCTGATCCTTCGCGAGGTGGGGCAGAAGGTCGGTGATCACGAACTGCGGGTCGCTCTCGTCGCGGCCGATCACGACGTCGACCGTCGAGCCGTCCTTCAGCGCCACCGTGCCGTGCAGCTCAAGGGGGATCGCCGTCCACTGGTATTTCTTGATGCCGCCGTAGTAGTGCGTGCGCAGATACGCAAGCTCGGTGTCCTCGTACAGGGGCACCTGCTTTAAATCGAGCCGCGGCGCGTCCACGTGCGCCGCCTCGATGACGCAGCCGTCCGCCATGGGACGCCTGCCGCCGACGGCGAGAAGCAGCGATTTGCCGCGATTTACATAATATACCTTCTGTCCGGGCTTGATCGGCCCGTCGCCGTCCTCGAGGGGGCGGAAGCCGGCGGCCTCGGCGAGGCGGACGGCGGCGCGGACGGCTTCACGCTCGGTACGGGCCTCGTCGAGATACGCGATATAATCCCGGCAGTAGTCCTCGAGCGCCGCACGTTCGGCGGCGTCCATCACGTCGTAGCCGTTTTTCTGCTGGTAGAAAAGGGTTTTTTTGAGTTCGTCCATGATTAGTCCTCCAATAGTTCTGCAAACAGCTCGTCGCAGCGGCGGCGGTAATCGTCGATGCCGCCGTCATTTACGATAATGCGGTCACAGTGCTGTATATAGTAGTCGTCGGGCTTCTGCGCCCGGATGCGCAGCAGGGCGTATTCGCGTGTGATGCCCTCCCGTGCCATGAGCCGCAAGACGCGTGTCTCCTCCGGCGCGAGGATGCCGACGGTCGCGCGGGAGATGGTCTCGAGCTTTGTGCCGATCAGGCTGATCGCGTCGACGGCGGCGTATCGTCCCCCGGCGGCGGCGTGATCGGACAGCCGCCGGTCGATCTCGCGGTCGACGTAGCGGTCGGTGATGCCCTGCAGGTCGCGGAGCGCCGCCGCGTCGGAGAATACGACCGCGCCGAGTCTTTTGCGCTGCAATACGCCGTCCTCCACCGAGCCGGGGAACCGGGCCTCGATCTCGCCGAGCATCGCGGCGCTGTCGCGGCAGAGGTCGTGGTAGACCGCGTCCGCGTCGATGACGAGAGCGCCGTGGGCGGCGAGGGCTTCGAGCGCCGTCGTCTTGCCGCAGCCGGTGCCGCCGGTCACGCCGACGACGGTGAGGCTGTCGATGAGGCAGCGGCGGATGTCGTCCTCCCCGACGGCGCCGGGGCGCAGCACGCGAAGGCCGCCGTCCGTCAGCGCCGCGACGGTGCTCTCGGTGCCGACGGCGCACACGCCGCCGTCGATGACCGCGTCGATTCTGCCGTCGAAGTACGTCAGCACGTCCGCCGCGGACGTCGGGCTTTGAAGCCCCGACGGGTTCGCGCTCGGGGCGGCGAGGGGCACGCCGCACGTTTTGAGCAGGGACAATGTCCTGTCGCTGGCGGGGCAGCGCAGACCGACGGTCTTTCCGCCGGCGAGGACGATGGGCGGGATATCCGGCCCCGCCCGCAGCACGATCGTGAGCGGCCCCGGCCAGAACCGTTCGGCGAGGGCATACGCCGCCGGGGGCGCGTCCGCGCACAGACGGGCGACGGACGCCGCGCCGGGCACCATGAGGCTCAGCGGCTTGACGGCGGGGCGGCCCTTGACCTCGTAGATTTTTTCGACCGCCGCCGGGTCGAGGCCGTTCGCGGCGAGGCCGTACACGGTCTCGGTCGGGACGGCGACCAGCCCGCCGGACAGGATGATATCGGCGGCGCGGCCGATATCGTCGGTGATGATCTCGGTATTCATGTCTCTTCCTCTGTGTCTGTTCCTTTGCGCCTGTTCCTTTATATTTCTTCCCGCAGCCTTTCGGCCTGGTCGGCGGTGATGAGGGCGTCGATCAGCTCGTCGAGGTCGCCGTCCATGACGCTGTCGATTTTATAGAGCGTGAGGCCGATGCGGTGATCGGTCACGCGGCCCTGCGGGAAATTGTACGTGCGGATGCGCTCGTTGCGAAAGCCCATGCCGATCTGCGACCGGCGCACGCCGGCGACCTCGTCGGCCTGCCGCTGCCGTTCGGCCTCGGCGAGCCGGGAGGCGAGGATGGACAGCGCCCGCGCCTTGTTCTTGTACTGGCTCCGCTCGTCCTGGCACTCGACGACCGTGCCCGTGGGCAGGTGCGTCACGCGGATGGCGGTCTCGGTCTTGTTGACCTTCTGTCCGCCCGCGCCGGACGACCGGAACACGTCGATGCGCAGCTCGGCCATGTTGAGGGAGAACTCCGTTTCCTCCAGCTCGGGCAGCACGGCGACCGTCGCCGTGGACGTGTGCACGCGGCCCTGCGTCTCCGTCTCGGGGACACGCTGGACGCGGTGGACGCCGCTCTCGAACTTGAGACGCGAATACGCGCCCTCCCCCTCGATGATGAAGCTGATCTCCCTGACGCCGCCGAGGGCCGTCTCGCTCGAATTGGCGACGGTCACGCGCCAGCCCCGGCGTTCGGCGTACATCGTATACATGCGGTACAGACTGTGCGCGAACAGGGCCGACTCCTCGCCGCCCACGCCGCCGCGGATCTCCACGATGACGTTTTTGTCGTCGTTCGGATCACGGGGCAGCAGCAGCCGGCGCAGGTTCAGCTCCGCGTCGGGCAGCGCCTTCTGCGCGGTCTGGTATTCCTCACGGGCAAGCTCGCGCAGCTCCGGGTCGTCCTCCGCGTCCATGAGCGAACGGGCCTCGTCCATCGCCGCCTTCAGGCCCTTGACCTCCCGCCACGCCGCCACGACGTCCTCGAGCGCCTTGCGCTCCCGGGCAAGTCCGGCGTACCGCTGCGCGTCGGAGTAGACCTCCGGCGCGTCCATCTGCGCCGTGAGCTTTTCGTATTTTTCCTCGATCTGTGATAGCTTTTCGTCCATATGATTCCGATTTGATTTTGATTACAGTATCGCCGGCGTGGTTCGCCAGTCGGAGCCGCCTCGTCTGTCCGATTCGCCGCGATAGCCGAGCACGTACAGCTCCCGGGCGTTCGCCGTCAGCTCGAAGATCGCCCGTGCCTGCGGCGGCAGCGTGTGCGCGGACGCGGGCTTTGTCACGACCGGGACGCCGCCGGACATATGCCGCAGGAGCGCCCGGCCCCGCTCCGTCGAGGCCAGCACCCGCGCATACGGCGGCACGGCCCCGCCCGTGTCCGCCCGCACGCCGAGCGCGGCGCAGAGCACCATGCGGCGCAGACGGGCCAGCGGATAGCGCTTTGTCTTGACGGCGGACAGTATCGCCGCGACGCTGCCCTCGGCGCGAACGGCCCTGTACAGGCGGTTTCCCAGCCCCTCGGTTGCGTCCGGCAGGTTGTCGAACGCCTCCGGCGGCAGCATCCGCAGCCGGGAGAGCACGGCGTCCTCGAGC
>CAJOFW010000128.1:0-2204 GCA_905234005.1 uncultured Oscillospiraceae bacterium | reverse complement strand
GCCGCGAGCATGGCACGCAGCTCCGACGCCCCGCGCAGACCGCCGGACGACGGCGCGTCGTGGACAGTCTCGGCGCGGCGCGTCGTCATCGGACGGATCGCGGAGCCGAGGGCGCGCAGGGCCTTCAGGTATTCGACGCCGAGGACGTTGTTCGGCGACCGCAGCAGCGCCGCGCTCTCGCCGAGCGTCTCGCGCAGCACCTGTTCCCGGGCGGCGGGAAAGCTCATGCCCCCGCCCATGCGCCCCCTGACGAGCGCGAGCACCGCCGGGTCCGCCGCAGCCTCCGCGAGCGCCGAAAGCGGCGCAAGGTCGCCGCACTCGCTCCCGAAGGAAAGCGTCGTCACGACGCCGATACGGTCGAGAAGGCCGACGGCCCCCATCGCGAACCGCTCCGCCGAGGAAACGCACCACGGGAGCGGCAGCTCGAGCACGAGATCGACGCCGGATTTCGCCGCCATCTCCGCCCGGACGTGCTTGTCGAACACGGCGGGGCTTCCGCGCTGGACGAAGTCGCCGCTCATCACGCACACGACCGCCGCGTCGCGTCCGACGGCCCGGCGGGATTCGCAGAGGTGGGTGTAGTGGCCGAGATGGAAGGGGTTGAACTCCCCGACGACGCCGATCACGTCCAAAATGCGTTCACCTTCCTCTTGCGTTTTTCGGAAATTGCGGTACAATGGTAGTATTCAGCTATATTTTACACGAAATGAAATATTTTACAAGACGAAAGGAAACCCGACCATGAAAATTCTTGTGATCAACTGCGGCAGCTCCTCCCTGAAGTACCAGCTTCTCGACATGGACAACGAGGCCCTCCTCGCGAAGGGTCTGTGCGAGCGCATCGGCATCGGCGGCCACCTGAGCCACAAGCCGCAGAACGGCAAGCCCGTCTTCGACGAGGACGTCCCCATGCCCACCCACACCGAGGCCATCGCCGCGGTGCTCGACAAGCTCACCTCCGCCGAGTACGGCGTCGTCGCCGACATGAGCGAGATCGGCGCGGTCGGTCACCGCGTCGTCCACGGCGGCGAGAAGTTCTCCGCCTCCGTCGTGATCGACGACGAGGTCATGGCCGGCATCGCCGAGTGCAACCCCCTCGCCCCGCTCCACAACCCCGCGAACATCACGGGCATCGAGGCGTGCAAGGCCGTCATGGGCGACGTGCCGCAGGTCGCCGTGTTCGACACCGCGTTCCACCAGACCATGCCCGGCAAGGCGTTCATGTACGCGATCCCCTATGAGTACTACGCCGACCTCAAGGTGCGCCGCTACGGCTTCCACGGCACGAGCCACCGCTACGTCTCGAAGCGTGCCGCCGAGCTTCTCGGCAGGCCCATCGAGGAGCTGAAGCTCATCTCCTGCCACATGGGCAACGGCAGCTCCATCTGCGCCATCGACGGCGGCAGGAGCGTCGACACCTCCATGGGCTTCACGCCGATCGCCGGTCTGCCCATGGGCACCCGCTGCGGCGACATCGACGTCTCCATCCTCGAGTACCTCGCCCAGAACACCGGCAAGGACATCGCGGAGCTGACGAACATCCTCAACAAGAAATCCGGCGTGCTCGGCGTCTCCGGCGTCTCGAGCGACTTCCGCGACCTCGACACCGCCGCCGGCGAGGGCAACGACCGCGCCGCCCTGGCTCTCGACATCTTCCACTACTCCGTCGCGAAGACCACGCCGCCGCGATGAACGGCGTGGACGGCATCATCTTCACCGCCGGCATCGGCGAGAACAGCGCCTCCACCCGCGCCGCCATCTGCGAGTACCTCGGCTACCTCGGCCTCGAGATCTGCCCCGAGTGCAACGCGAAGCGCGGCGAGGACATCATCATCTCCACCGCCGACAGCAAGGTCAAGGCCATGGTCATCCCCACGAACGAGGAGCTTGTCATCGCCCGCGACACAAAGGAGCTTGTCGCGAAGTAATCCCGTTCCCCTCCCCCTCCGATCACGCAGACGCCGCCCAAAACGCGGCGTCTGTTTTTTATTCTTTTTCTTTGGGGAAAAAGTATGATTAGAGTGTCAAAACCCGCGCGCAAAAGTGACCGTGATCTATTCACTCCAGCTTTTCTGTTAGAATCTGGCAGAATTCAGCTCTGACAGCCTGGGTTAACCGTGCATTCTGCTGCCCGATCAGGCAAAAAGGGCAGACTTCGCCCTTTGCCGTCGCCGGTAACAGAAAAGCGCAATCAAATTGGAAGC
>CAJOFW010000127.1 GCA_905234005.1 uncultured Oscillospiraceae bacterium | reverse complement strand
AAGGAGATTCCGATCACCGACGATATGCGCCGGGAGATGGACGTCATGGAGGCCGCGCTCACGGAGGTCGTCGACCTCGCCCTCAAGGCGCTGATCGACAGCGACCAGGAGGCCGCGCACATGGTCGAGCCGCTCGAGGAGCTGGTCGACGACCTCAGCGACGAGATGAAGCACCGCCAGGTCGACCGCCTCGCCCGGGGCGTCACAAAGCGCGAGAACAGCTTCGTGTTCAACGACCTCGTCGGCAACTACGAGCGCGTGTCCGACCACTGCTCGAACATCGCCATCGCCCGCATCGAGCTGGATCACGACGCGTTCGACACGCACAACTACGTGGAGAGCCTCATGAGCCGCAAGGACGAGGAATTCACACGCTATTTCCGGGGGTTCAAGGAGAAATACTCGTTCGACTGAACCGCCCCGTCCCCATCGGCGGCGGGCATTGCGGAACGGCCCGGTTTATCACAAAATTTTCCATCATGAACGCATAGACAGCCAGCGGGATACATTAAATGTATCCCGCGTTCATTTTGCCGGCGTTTTTTGCTTTTGGCAAAGCTGAAAGATTTTTGCACGGTTGTCCCGGCGGCTCCGTCACATACTGAACAGGTCGAAGAAAGGACGGGTATGAGCATGAGGGAAACATTACTTTTGCGGCTGCGGGCGGCGGCCGCGTTCGTCGCCGCCGCCGCGCTGCTGTGTACGGCCGCGTTCGCGGCGGAGGCGCTGATCCCGGTCGGCGAGGCGGTCGGCATCCGGCTCGACGTGGACGGCGCTCTCGTCGCGGGCGTGAGCGAAATCGAGACGGAGACCGGCGTGACGTCCCCGGCGGCGGAGGCCGGCGTCCGGGCCGGGGACGTGATCGTAGCGGTGAACGGCCGGCCGGTCGACTCGGCGGCGGCGTTCGCGGCGCAGGCGTCGGCGGAGGCGGCGTCGAGCGCCGGCGGGACGGAGCTGACGCTTCTGCGCGGGGACAGGCAGATACGCGTCACGGTCACGCCGGCGGCGGACGAAAACGGCGGGGCGCGCTTCGGCCTGTGGCTGCGGGACGGCGTGACCGGCGTCGGCACGGTCACGTATATCGACCCGGCGACGGGCGCGTTCGGGGCGCTCGGCCACGGCGTGAACGACCCGGACAGCGGGGCGCTGCTCCCGGCGGACGGCGGCGGCGTCTACCGGGCGCGTGTCGTGGAGGGTACGCCGTGGGAGCTGGCCGGGATGTTCAGCGCCGCGTCGTCGTTCGGCACGGTCGCGTCGAACACGGTCTCGGGCGTGTTCGGCACGCTCACGGAGCCGTATGAGACGACGCGTCCGCCGGTCGAGGTCGCGCCGCCGGACGAGGTCGTATCCGGCCCGGCGACGATCCTCGCCTGCGTGGACGGGCAGGAGGCGCGGGAGTACGCGGTGGAGATATCCCGCAGCGGCATCCTCGGCGGCGGCGACGGGCGCGATCTCGCCGTCCGCGTGACCGACCCCGCCCTCCTCGCGCTGACGGGCGGCATCGTACAGGGCATGAGCGGCAGTCCGATATTGCAGAACGGCCGTCTCGTCGGCGCGGTCACGCACGTTCTGACCGCCGACCCGACGAGGGGCTACGGCATCTATATCGACCGCATGCTGCAGGCCTCCTGACCGCGAAGGGGCGGTACAAATCCATCGAAGACCCACAGACGGCGGCACCGGCACCCCCGGCGCCGCCGCCTGTGGTGCAACTCGCCGAAAACCGCCGCGATGGCCGCGGCGGTTTTATCACAGTTCACAAAACTTGGAAAATCGCCGCATTTTCCGTCTCAGGGGTTGATTATTTCATTAAGTATTATTATAATACGCATTGTATGAGCTAATCTATATACTCCCGGTTTCAGCGGGAGCTATTCTGAAAAAGGAGCAATTGTCATGTCGATCAAGAATGCCTATCTGAAGTCCGTCATGGACGGTCTCAAGCAGCGCAATGCCCACGAGCCGGAGTTCCTGCAGGCCGTGGAGGAGGTTCTCGAGTCCCTCGAGCCGGTCATCGAGTCCGACCCCCGTTACGAGGAGCAGGACATCATCGGCCGTCTCGTCGAGCCGGAGCGCGCCATCCTCTTCCGCGTCCCCTGGGTGGACGACAGCGGCAAGGTGCAGGTCAACCGCGGCTACCGCGTGCAGTACAACTCCGCGATCGGCCCCTACAAGGGCGGTCTGCGCTTCCATCCGACGGTCAACCTGTCCGTCATCAGAGCAGATCTTCAAGAACTCCCTGACCACCCTCCCCATGGGCGGCGGCAAGGGCGGCTCCGACTTCGACCCCAAGGGCAAGAGCGACGCCGAGGTCATGCGCTTCTGCCAGAGCTTCATGAACGAGCTGTTCCGTCACATCGGCCCGGATACCGACGTGCCCGCCGGCGACATCGGCGTCGGCGCCCGTGAGATCGGCTATCTCTTCGGCCAGTACAAGCGTCTGCGCGACGAGTGGACGGGCGTCCTGACCGGCAAGGGCCTCAGCTACGGCGGCTCCCTCGCCCGCACCCAGGCGACCGGCTTCGGCCTGTGCTACTTCGCCGCGGCCCAGCTCAAGGACAACGGCAGCTCCTTCGAGGGCAAGCGCGTCATCGTGTCCGGCTCCGGCAACGTCGCCACCTACGCGAACCAGAAGGCCACCGAGCTTGGCGGCAAGGTCATCGCCATGTGCGACTCCAACGGCTACATCGTCGACGAGAACGGCATCGACTACAAGGTCATTCAGGTCATCAAGGAGCAGAAGCGCGACCGCATCAGCACCTATGTGAACTACGTCCCGACGGCGAAGTACGTCGAGGGCTGCAAGGGCATCTGGACCGTCCCGTGCGACATCGCCATGCCCTGCGCCACGCAGAACGAGATCGACGAGGAGTCCGCGAAGGCCCTCATCGCGAACGGCGCCATCGCCGTGTTCGAGGGCGCGAATATGCCGTGCACGCCCGAGGCGATCTCCGCCATCAAGGGCGCGGGCCTGATGTACAGCCCGTCGAAGGCCTCGAACGCCGGCGGCGTCGCCACGTCCGGCCTCGAGATGAGCCAGAACTCCGAGCGCCTGAGCTGGAGCTTCGAGGAGGTCGACGCGAAGCTCAAGGGCATCATGGAGGGCATCTACGCCGCCTGCGCGTCCGCCGCCGAGCAGTTCGGCATGAAGGGCGACATCCAGGCCGGCGCGAACATCGCCGGCTTCCTGAAGGTCGCCGACGCGATGCTCTGGCAGGGCGTCTGCTGATCGACCCGGATACAATATAAAATCAGCATAAAACCAGCGGGAGCGGTTAGACCTCACGTCAAACCGCTCCCGCGTTTTATATTATGGAATTGACAAAATGCGCGCTGCTCCTGCAGAATAGCAACAGCCCCGGAAGGGGTTACCGGAGAAATCCGGCGAAAGAGCGCTGCTTACGGCGGTCGGCCACTTCCCTGTGAAGGGAGGTGAAGCCTATGGGAAAGAATCGTTGGATGAAAGTCCTTCGCTTCCTGATATGCTTCATTCTGGTCATTTTGATCATGATGTACATATCACCAAAAGCTTGTTGACCGCCCGGCTAGCCCCCGAGCGGTCAACACAAGTAGCAGCGCCCTTTTGTATTTTCATTATAGCAACGAAGATGGATGCTGTCAACAAGCGCCGGAAATTTTTCGGGCACGCGGGCGGCGCGGCGTTCGGTCATGGCAGCGGTTCAGCGCCAAGCTATGCCCGGGCGTGCGCGGATATCACCCCGCCGCGCTGTCCGCTGCGCGGTTGTTGTAGACGAAGCTCACGACGGCCATCGTGATGATGACGGCGTAGCCGATGAAGCTCAGGGCGTCGGGGGTCTGGCCGAACAGGAAATAGCCCATGACCGCGCTGAATATGACCTGCGTGTAGTCGTACACCGATATCTCCCGGGCCGGGGCGAACGTGTACGCCGCCTGCCCGAACGCGCCGCATACGCCGCACATCAGAAGGCACAGAAGCTGCGGCGCGGTCGGCATCACGAAATGCGCCGCGATGAACGGCAGCGTGAACAGGCACGAGAAGCACGAAAAGCACAGCACGACGATCTGGCTCCTGACACCCTGGCTCGTCGCCCGGCGCAGACAGGTATACGCCGCGCCGGCGCCCATGCCGCCGAAAAACCCGCCGATCGCGGGCAGCAGCGCCATGTTCGCGCCCGTGGGCCGGATGATGCACAGCGCCCCGAGAAACGCCCCGGCCACGGCGGCGGCCTGCACGGGCCGTACCCGCTCCCGGAGCAGGAAATACGAGAAGATGATCGCGAAAAACGGCGAGAGCTTGTTGAGCATATTCGCGTCCGCGAGGTCGAGCCGGTCGATGGCGTAGAAGTTCAGCACAAGCCCCGCCGTGCCGAATACGCAGCGCAGAAGCACGAACAGGCGGCCGTCCTTCTCGATTCGTATCGGAATATGCCGCGCCCGGATCATGCAGAACACGATGATCGCCGCGATAAAATTGCGGAAGAACGCCTTCTCAAATACCGGCAGATCCCCCGCGAGGTGCACAAAGGCGCTCATCCCGGAGAAGCACAGCGCGGCGCACAGGATGCACAGCACGCCCTTTGTGCGGTTGGGCAGTGCACGAAGCATGATTTATCCGCCTTTCTGCGTTGTCAATGACGTAAACGTCCACGATTTGTTTTTTCCCGGAAAGGGCATTACGTCTGGTAGCACCCGCCGCCGATGAATTCCCTGGCGATCGACGTGGGCGGGACGGCGTCGGACGGGATGGGGAGGAAGTAGCTCAAAAATTTCAGCAGCCGCCGGGCCTCGAGGTAGGTCGGGTCGTCCGGGCGGATGGCGTAAAGAAGCGGCTCGATGTACGGCCGCAGCAGGCTGAACTCATACAGCAGCGCCGAGTTGAACACCGCGTCGGCCCTGTCCTGATACGGGTAGATGTGTTTTTCCTCGCCCCGTCGGACGGACGGCCACATCGCGATTGTCCCGGCGGCGGACGTGCCGCGGGCGCGGGCGTCGCGGGTGATGCGGCGCAGAAGCCTCGCGTCGGTGGACGGGATGCGGTTGTGGCTGTCGATGTTCAGCGTCGTGAGGCAGCTTATGTACACGCGGAATTTGCGCTCCGCCGGCAGGGCGTGGGACAGCGCGTCGTTCAGGCAGTGGATGCCCTCGATGACGAGCACGTCCCCCGCGCCGAGCGTCAGCATATCGCCGGCGTATTCGCGGGAGCCGGTCTTGAAGTTGAAGCGGGGCAGCTCCACGGTCTCGCCGTCGAGCAGACGGAGCATATCGCGGTTGAACGCCTCCGTGTCCATGGCCTCGAGACATTCGAAATCGTACTGCCCGTCCTCGTCCCGGGGCGTGTCCTCGCGGTTTTTGAAGTAGTTGTCGGTCGCGACGGCGTGCGGCGTGAGGCCGCAGGCGAAAAGCTGCGTCGCGAGCCGGTGGGAGAACGTCGTCTTGCCCGAGGACGACGGCCCCGCGATCATGACAAAGCGCACGTCCGGCCGCGCCGCGATCTGCCGGGCGATGTCGGCGATCTGCTTCTCCATCAGCGCCTCCTGCATGAGGATCAGCTCCCGCGCCCGATCCCGGGAGATCCAGTCGTTCAGCGCGCCGACGCCGGTGAAGCCGAGGCGTTCGGCGTGGAGCGTCGCCTCGTACTGCGCCCGGAACACTGCGCCGGACACGGGCCGCTCCCCGAGCCGGTTCGGGTCGGACTGCGCCGGAAGAAGCAGATACATCGCCCCCGGCTGCGCGGGCAGCAGCTCGAAATGCCGGATATACCGCGTGTTCGGCGCCATGTAGCCGTAAAAGTAGTCGACGTAGCCGTCCAGCTCGTAGACGTTCACGGTCGAGCCGAGGCGGCAGCGCATCGCCTCCGCCTTGTCCTCCATGCCGTTTGCGCGAAAATACGCGATCGCGTCGTCGAGATCCATATCCCGCTTTTCGATCGGCAGCGCCCGGGCGACAAGCTCCTCCATCCGCGTCTGTACGCGGCGCAGAAACGCCTCGCAGATCGTAAATTCGCCGGACGCTCGGATGAACAGCGCCTGCCCGACGCTGTGATCGACGCTCAGGTGGTCGACGCGGCCGGCGCCGACCGTGTCGTGAAACGCCTTCAGAAACAGGAATATCGCGCTGCGCTCATACGTCTGGGCGCCGGGCTTGTCCCGGGCGGTCAGAAACGTGAGCGAACAGTCCCGGCGCAGGGGCTTGTGCAGCTCCCGCAGCTTCCCGTTTCGCAGCACGAGCAGGATGTCGCTGTCGTACGCGGCCTGATGATCGGCGGCGATTGCCTCGTATGTCGTGCCGTACGGGTATTTTTTTGTCCTGCCGTCCACGGTGACGGCGCAGAGCTTCCTTTTTTCCATGTTGTCCTCCCGCGCACACGGCGCTGATACTGTGATTCTACACCATTTTGCGTGAAATGAAAAGCAAAACCGCGTGAAACGTGCTATAATGGCAAAAAATCCACAGCCACCGGAGGAAAGCATGAAATACAAAGCAGCGTTGTTTGACATGGACGGCACCGTCCTCGACACACTGGACGATCTTCACGCCGCCGTGAACGTCGCCCTCGCCCGGTTCGGCTATCCGCCGCGCACACGGGACGAGGTGCGGCGGTTCATCGGAAACGGCGTCAGACGGCTCATGGAGCGGGCCGTTCCCGCCGGGACGGACGAGGCCCGCATCGCCGCCGCCCTCGACGGCTACCGAGCCTATTACGAGCAGCACGCCGAGAACCTGACGCGGCCGTATCCCGGCCTGCTCGACGCCCTGCATACGCTCCGCGACGCCGGCGTGCGCCTCGCGGTCGTCACGAACAAGCCCGACGGGGCGGCGCAGCGGCTCTCGGCCCGGTACTTCCCCGGCCTGTTCGACGAGACGGTCGGCATCCGCGAGGGCGTCGCCGTCAAGCCCGCGCCGGACGCGGTGTTCGCCGTGCTCGAACGCATGGGCGTCGCCCCGGCGGACGCCGTCTACATCGGCGACTCGGACACCGACATCGAGACCGCCCGAAACGCCGGTACGGCCTGCATCGCCGCCGCGTGGGGCTATCGCGGCGAGGAATTCCTCCGCGCCCACGGTGCGGACACCGTCGCCCGCGCCTGCGGCGAGCTTGTGCCGCTGATCCTCGGTTCGTCAAAATGCGCAAACGGGCGCGCAGATTGACATAATTTTTTGTTGCGTTTTTCACCCTCGCCATGTATAATATGCTGTGAAAACAAAAAGAAAAGAGGGATTCCCCATGAAAGCCTTTCTGAAGAACTACTGGTTCATCCTCGCGATGCTGATCGCGATCGTCGCCGGCTGCGTCACGGGCGCGGTGTGGCCGGGGGCGACGTGCCTTGAGCCGCTCGGCACCGTGTTCATCAACCTCATGTTCTGCGTCGTCGTGCCGATGGTGTTCTGCTCCATCGCCTCCGCCATCGCGAACATGGGCAGCGCCCGCCGCGCCGGCAAGGTCATGGGCGTGACCGTCGTCACGTTCCTGTGCACCGCCGGCATCGCCGCCGTCATCATGTATGTCATCGTCCGCTTCCTCCCCATCGTCACCGTCACCCCCGCGTACGAGGAGACGGAGCCGAGCACCCTCGGCCTCGCGGACATGATCATCAACTTCTTCACCAAGCCCGACTTCTCCGAGCTGTGGAGCCGTCGGGCGATCCTGCCGCTCATCATCGCGGCGATCTTCTTCGGCTTCGGCATCCAGTTAAACGGCGGACCTGAGACGAAGACCGCGAAGCTGCTTGAGGATCTCACGGGCTGCATCATGAAGACCGTCAAGATCATCACCTACTACGCGCCGATCGGCTTCTTCGGCTTCTTCGCCACCCTCGTCGCCGTGCACGGCAGCGACTTCATCAGCAGCTACGCCCGCACGATCATCGTGTATTACGTCGTCTGCTTCGCGTATATGTTCATCGCGTTCCCGCTGTATGCCCGTTTCGGCGGCGGCAGGGGGGCCGCGAGGGAGATGTTCCGGCACCTGTTCCGCCCGGCGGCGGTGTCCTTCGGCACCTGCTCGTCCGTCGCGACGATCCCGACCAACATGGAGGTCGCCGAGGAGACAGGCATCTCGAAGGAGGTCTCCGACATCGTCCTTCCCATGGGCGCGACGATGCACATGGACGGCTCCGCCATGAGCGCCATCATCAAGGTCGCGTTCCTGTTCGGTATGTTCGGCAAGGACTTCGGCACCGGCGAGGCGATTCTGGCCATCGTCGTGGCCGTGTTCTCGTCCGTCGCGATGAGCGGCATCCCCGGCGGCGGCGGCACGGGCGAGCTTGTGCTGTGCACGCTGTTCTTCCCCGACCAGCTCGCGGTCGCGTTCCCGATCGCGATCGCCATCGGCGACCTCGTCGATCCCCCCGCCACGATGGTCAACGCCGCCGGCGACTACGTCGCGTCCTACATCGTCTCCCGGTTCGTGGACGGAAAGGACTGGCTGCAGAAGCGTCTCGGCAGGGCGGGGACGACGACGGAGTAAAACGCGGATTCCGGTTCATGGGGACGGCTCCGCCCGCGCTCCGCGCCCGACGGGGAGCCGTCCCCATGACGCATTTTCGCCCTTCGCGCTTGCCATTTTCCCCGGCATGGGATACAATGAAAGGGGGCAGTCATGCAGGATAAGGACGTGTCGGAAAAGCTGCTCGAGGCGTATAACGACGTATTCG
>CAJOFW010000126.1 GCA_905234005.1 uncultured Oscillospiraceae bacterium | reverse complement strand
CGAGAACTTGTAGACGCCCTTGCCCTTGCCGGCCTTCCAGTCGGCGATCTTCGCGTCGGCGGGGGCCGCGGCGGCCTCCTCCTCGGTCAGGGCGAAGGGACGGATCGTGGCGTGCGGGCAGACGTAGGCGCACTGGTTGCACTGGATGCACTTGCCCTCGTCCCAGCGGGGGACGGTGACGGCGACGCCGCGCTTCTCATGGGCCGAGGCGCCCAGCTCGAACGTGCCGTCGGCGTGATCCTTGAAGACGGAGACGGGCAGGCTGTCGCCGTCCATCTTGTCGACGGGGTTCAGGATGTATTTGACCATCTTCATGGTCTCGGGACGGTCGGCGTGCACCTCGGGGTCGGGCGTATCGGCCGCGTCGGCCCAGGAGGCGGGCACGTCGATCTTGACATAGGCGTTCGCGCCGAGGTCGATGGCCTTGTGGTTCATGTCGACGATGTCCTGACCCTTCTTGAGGTAGGACTTCGTCGCGGCGTCCTTCATGTGCTGGATGGCCTCCTCGGCGGGCATGACGTTCGCGAGGGCGAAGAACGCCGACTGGAGGATGGTGTTCGTGCGCTTGCCCATGCCGATCTCAATGGCGAGGTCGATGGCGTTGATCGTGTAGAGCTGGATGTTGTTCTGCGCGATGTAGCGGCGGGCCGCGCCGTCGATGTGCTTGTCGAGATCCTCGGGCTTCCACTGACAGTTGATGAGGAAGACGCCGCCGGGCTTCACGTCCTGCACCATCTTGAAGCCCTTGTCCACATAGGACGGGTTGTGGCAGGCGACGAAGTCGGACTTGTTGATGTAGTACGGGCTCTTGATCGGGCTGTCGCCGAAGCGGACGTGGGAGATCGTGACGCCGCCGGTCTTCTTGGAGTCGTACTGGAAGTAGGCCTGGACGAATTTATCGGTGTAGTCGCCGATGATCTTGATGGAGTTCTTGTTCGCGCCGACGGTGCCGTCGCCGCCGAGACCCCAGAACTTGCACTGGATCGTGCCGGCGGGGGCCGTATCGGGCGCGGGCTCCTCGGGGAGGGAGAGGTTCGTCACGTCGTCCACGATGCCGATCGTGAACTGGCGCTTCGGCTCGTCCTTCTTCAGCTCCCTGTAGACCGCGAAGACGCTGGAGGGCGGCGTGTCCTTGGAGCCGAGGCCGTAGCGGCCGCCGGATACGGTCATGCCGGTGCGGCCCTGGGTCGCGAGCGCCGTGACGACGTCCATGTAGAGCGGCTCGCCCTGGGAGCCGGGCTCCTTCGTGCGGTCGAGGACGGCGAGCTTTTTGCAGGTCGCGGGGATGGCCTCGACCAGCTTGTCGGCGCGGAACGGACGGTACAGGCGAACCTTCACGAGGCCGACCTTCTCGCCCTGGGCGTTCAGGTAGTCGATGACCTCCTCGGCCACGTCGCAGATGGAGCCCATCGCGACGATGACGCGGTCGGCGTCGGGCGCGCCGTAGTAGTTGAAGAGCTTGTAGTCGGTGCCGAGCTTTGCGTTTACCTTGTCCATGTAGCCCTGGACGATGTCGGGCACGGCCTCGTAATAGGCGTTGCACGCCTCACGGTGCTGGAAGAAGATGTCGCCGTTCTCGTGGCTGCCGCGCATTGTCGGGCGCTCGGGGTTCAGGGCGCGGGCGCGGAAGGCCTCGACGTCGGCCATGTCGAGCATATCCCGCAGCTCCTCATAGTCCCAGACCTCGATCTTCTGCAGCTCGTGGGAGGTGCGGAAGCCGTCGAAGAAGTTCAGGAACGGGACGCGGCCCTTGAGGGCGGCGAGGTGGGCGACGGGGGAGAGGTCCATGACCTCCTGGGGGTTCGTCTCGGCGAGCATCGCAAAGCCCGTCTGACGGCAGGCGTAGATGTCGGAGTGGTCGCCGAAGATGGACAGCGCGTGGGTGGCGACGGCGCGGGCCGTTACATGGAAGACCGTGGGCAGAAGCTCCGCCGCGATCTTGTACATATTCGGGATCATGAGCAGAAGGCCCTGGGACGCCGTGTAGGTGGTGGTCAGAGCGCCGGCGTTCAGGCTGCCGTGGACGGCGCCGGCCGCGCCGGACTCGGCCTGCATCTCCTGCACCTTGACGGTGGTGCCGAAGAGGTTCTTCTGGCCGGCGGCGGCCCACTGATCCACGAAGTCAGCCATCGGGCTGGACGGGGTGATGGGGTAGATCGCCGCGACCTCGGTGAAGGCGTACGACACATGAGCGGCGGCGTTGTTGCCGTCCATGGTCTTCTTGGAACGGGGCATAAGAAACATCTCCTTGTGATAAGATTTTTGTCACTCTTTGTCGTGCGGGAAATCGCGATTTGCGAAATCCATACTACTATAACCACTATATCACACATTTTAACATATGGGAAGTGCCAATTTGGGGAAAGCGCTGAATTCTTCGGTGTAACGGCGTGTTTTTTTGGCGGCCGTAATGACTGTGTAACATAATCTTAAAAAATTTGTGCTTGTCTATGTGACACAAATGGGTTATAATTATCTTTGCCTGTCTTGATAGAAAGTCGGGCAGGATACCAACCAATCCCACAAAGGGGGTTATGAACCTTGCTGATGAAATCCTCTGAGAAGGGCGCGATCGAGATCGCGAACGACGTCTTTTCCAACATCGTCGGCGACGCAGCCTCGAGCTGCTTCGGCGTGAAGGGCATGGCAAGTCAGTCGAAGGAGAACGGCGTATGGCAGCTTCTCCGCCGCGAATCCATGTCGAAGGGCGTCAGCGTCCACTACGGCGACAACGGCTCGGTCGCGGTCGAGCTGCACATCGTCGTCGACCACGGCGTCAATCTCTCGGCGCTGAGCGAGAGCATCATGTCGGAGGTCACCTACAAGGTCGCCGCCGCGACCGGCGTCAACGTGCGGCAGGTGGACGTATACATCGACTCCATGGATATGGACTGAGAAACGCCCCGTTTCGGATGCGAGCGCGTTTTCGCGTCCGGCGCCGGATTCTGTCCGGCCGGGCTGATGCGCCTGGCCCCGGCGGGACGCGTCAAAAATGCGCGGCAAAAGCGAATGACAGCGGTAAAACCGAATGAAGCCCGAGGGATCGACATGATCCGCGGGAGCCGCATGACTTGCATGATTCCGCAAGGAATGATGTTGGATAGGAGTAAACTGTTTTGAGAGAGTATATTGACGGCGTCGTGTTTCGGGACATGGTCCTGTGCGCCTACGACGCCCTGGAAGCCAATGAACAGGCTGTCAACGACCTGAACGTCTTCCCCGTACCGGACGGGGATACCGGCACGAATATGTGCCTCACCCTCGGCTCCGCCGCGACGGATCTGCGCAAAAACGGCCCGTCGCCGACCCTGACCGCCACCGCCGACCGCGTGGCCTCCGCGCTGCTGCGCGGCGCGCGCGGCAACTCCGGCGTCATCCTGTCGCTGCTGTTTCGCGGGATGTCGAAGGGTCTCAAGAAGCTCGAGACCGCCGACGCCGCGCACTACGCCGCCGCGATGGGCTCCGGCGTGGAGGCGGCGTACAAGGCCGTCATGAAGCCCGCCGAGGGCACGATCCTGACCGTGTCCCGTCTCGCGGCCGAGGCGGCGAAGAACGCCGCCGAGCAGACAACCGACATCGAGGAGGTTCTGTCCTCCGCGCTCGAGAGCGCCCGTGTCGCGCTGGCCGATACCGTGAACCAGAACCCCGTCCTCGCGAAGGCCGGGGTCATCGACGCGGGCGGCCACGGCTACGTCATCATGCTCGAGGCGATGCTCGCGTACCTGCAGGGACGCGTGGCCGTCAGCGAGGGCGAGAACGGCGCCGCGGCGGCGCAGAAGAAGGCGGATTTCAACGCCTTCCAGACAGAAGACATCAAATTCACCTACTGCACCGAGTTCATTGTCCGCAAGACGAACAGCCGCGGAACCGACCAGCTCCGGGCCTACCTCGACACGGTCGGCGACAGCCTCGTGATCGTGGAGGACGACGGCCTCATCAAGACCCATGTCCACACGAACGTCCCCGGCAAGGTGCTGACGAAGGCGCTGGCCTACGGCCCGCTTCTGAGCGTCAAGATCGAGAATATGCGCGAGCAGCACACGAATCTCGAGCAGGAGAGCGCCCCCGCCAAGGCGGAGAGCGCCCCGGCGGCGGAGGACGGAGCCGACGGCGCTATCCCCGAGCCTGTCCCGGCGGAGAAGGAGATCGGCACCGTGTGCGTATGCGTCGGCGAGGGCATTGAGGAGCTGTTCCGCCAGCTCGGCGCGGACGGCATCGTCTCCGGCGGGCAGACGATGAATCCCTCCACGGAGGACATTCTCCGCGCCGTGAACCGCACCCCGGCGAACACGGTCTTTGTCTTCCCGAACAACAAAAACATCATCATGGCGGCCGAGCAGTGCGCCCCCATGACGACGAAAAACGTCATCGTCATCCCGACGACGACGATCCCCCAGGGCGTGTCCGCGATGATGCGGCTGACGCCCGACGCCGCGCCCGAGGCGCTGACGGAGGAATTCAACGCCGCCCTCGAGACCGTCCACACGGCGCAGGTGACGTATGCCGCCCGCGATTCCGATTTCGACGGCTACGAGATCCACGCCGGCGAATACCTCACGCTGATGGACGGCAGGCTCGTCGGCTCGTTCACCGACACGGCGGAGCTGATCGAGAAGCTGAACGCCGCGATCGAG
The DNA here is from genome assembly GCA_905234005.1 of uncultured Oscillospiraceae bacterium. GTDB lineage: Bacteria > Bacillota > Clostridia > Oscillospirales > Oscillospiraceae > CAJOIG01. Next base: position 180 of record CAJOFW010000126.1, on the reverse strand, counting down.
CCGCATAACCCGGAGTTCATCACGGTCTACTACGGCGCGGACGTATCCGAGGCCGACGCGCAGTCGCTCTGCGACGGCGTCGGGGCGGCGTTCCCGAACGCGGAGGCGTCCGTGATCCGGGGCGGCCAGCCGGTCTACTACTACATAATCAGCGTCGAATAAACGTCCGGCGCTGAGACG
>CAJOFW010000125.1:6896-11986 GCA_905234005.1 uncultured Oscillospiraceae bacterium | reverse complement strand
GATGCTCCCGAAATCGACCGTCGGCTGAGCGAATCGCGATTATGCCTGCGAACGCAACGAACCTGATCCTTTTTCTTGAAAGAAAAAGGATCAAAAACAACTATGTATTCGCATCAAAAAGGCGGCGCTTCCAAGGCTTTGCGCCCGGCAACAAACAAAGCTTTCAATTGGACAACGGTATGAAACGTACATGATCTTCATCACGGAGCATGACGTAATCAGCGATGGCGAACCGCTGTACAGGATCGAACGACAGATCGTCACCACGGGAACACGGTATTACAGGCGCGACAGGAAGGGGGCGGGAACCATGTGCAGCAAAGCGGCCCCGTCCCTTCGTGGACGGGGCCGCTTTGCGTGCGGTTATTCTTCGCTGTCGCCGGTGTTGCCGGGCGTCGTTTCGACGTCCGGGACGGCTTCGTCGGTGACGGCGTCGCCGCCGTCCGCCGAATCGGCTGTATCCGGGGACTCGGTTGTCTCCGGGGATTCGGGCGTCTCCGTTGATTCCGGCGTCGCGGTCGGGTTGATGATGATTTCAACCGGCTCCGTTGACGCGGTCACACGGATCGCGTCGTCATACGTACTCGCAGGGGTCGGCGCGGGGGAGATCGCGGTGAACAGCAGCACGACCACGGCGATCACCGCGCAGGCGATGATCGCAATGAGCCATATGAGGTAGAATGTCTCTCGGGTTTGCCTGTTCATGTCTGCCTCCCATGGTGCTCCCGATCGGTTCGGGACGGTACGACAGGGGGGAGGTATGTGACCTCCCCCTGCACTGTTTATCGGATGGGCTGAGGAACGGCCGGAGCAATCACTCCGCCTCGGCGAGGGCCTTGGCCTCCTCGATGATCTTCTGCTGGACGTTGCCGGGAACCTCGTCGTAGCGGACGAACTCCAGCGTGAAGGAGCCGCGTCCCTGGGTCATGGAGCGCAGGTCGATGGCGTAGGTCGTGACCTCGGCCATGGGCACCTCGGCCTCGATGACCTGCATACCGTCGTGCATATTCATGCCGAGCATCGTACCGCGGCGCTTCGACTGGATGTCGGAGAGGATGTCGCCCATGTTCGCGTCGGGGACGGTGATACGCATGAGGCCGATCGGCTCCATGATGACGGGGTTGGCGTTCACAAGCTCCTTATAGGCGAGACCGGCAGCGGTCTTGAACGCCATTTCGGAGGAGTCGACCGGGTGATAGCCGCCGTCGTACAGCACGGCCTTGAGGTACACCATCGGATAGCCGGCCAGAACGCCCTTCTCGCAGCACTCGCGCAGGCCCTTCTCGACGGCGGGGAAGAAGTTCTTGGGAACGGAGCCGCCGAAGACCTCCTCGGCGAAGATCAGATCCTCCTGCTCGGTCTGCGGCTCAAAGCGGATCTTGACGTCCGCGAACTGGCCGTGGCCGCCGGTCTGCTTCTTGTGGCGGCCGTGCGTATCGAGGGTCTTGCGGATCTTCTCGCGGTATGCCACGCGGGCGGGGGACAGCTCGACCTCAACGCCGAACTTGGATTTGAGCTTGGAGCAGAGCACCGCGATGTGCATATCGCCGGCGCCGGCGACGACCTGCTGGTGCGTCTCGGCGTTCAGGGTGACGGTGAAGGTGGGATCCTCCTCGCCGAGACGGGACAGGCCCTGGGCGACCTTGTCGTCCTGGCCCTTGACCTTCGGGGCGATGGCCATCTGGTAGCAGGGGACGTCGAATTCGATGCCGGGCAGGGCCTCGACCGCGTTCGCGGCGCAGAGGGTGTCGCCGGTTTTGGTGTCGGTGAGCTTGGAGACGGCGCCGATGTCGCCGCACTCGATGACCTGCACCTCGGTGTTCTTCTTGCCCTGCATGGTATAGATGTGGCCGAGCTTCTCCTTCGCGTCGCTGCGGGCGTTCGTGAGGGTCATGTCGGGCGTGACCTTGCCGGAGACGACCTTGAACAGCGAGAACTTGCCGAACTGGTCGGAGATGGTCTTGTAGACGATGACCTTCGTCGGGCCGTTCGGATCGACGGGCTTGCCGCCCTCGGACGGCTCGGGGAAGATCGAGATCGCGGCGTCGAGCAGAACCTGGGTGCCGAGGCCGGTGAAGGCGCTGCCGCAGTAGACCGGGCAGATGCTGCCGTCGGCCACGCCGCCGGACAGAGCGCCGGAGATCTCCTCGGGGGACAGCTCCATCGTCTCGAAGTATTTGTCCATCAGCTCCTCGCTCGTCTCGGCGGCGGACTCGGCAAGCTCGGTGTACAGCTCCTCGAGACGGCTCTCCATATCGGCGGGGACGGGGATGTCGATGCGCTTCGCGCCGTCCATCCTGTAGGCCTTTTTCGTGATGACGTCGACAATGCCGACGTACTTGTCGCCCTCCTTGATCGGGGCGGTCATGGCGCAGACGGAGTTGCCGAACGCCTCACGCAGACTGTCGAACGTGCGGTCGAAGTCGGCGTGATCCTCGTCGATCTTGGAGATGTAGATCGCACGGGGCTTTTTCGCGTCGCGGAGGTACTTCCAGCTCTTCTCCGCGCCGACGTTGAGGCCGTCCTTCGCGGAGACGCAGATGACGCCGATATCGGCCACGCGCAGAGCCTGTTTGACCTCGCCGGCGAAGTCGAAGAAGCCCGGCGTGTCGATGATGTTTATCTTATAGCCCTGCCAGTTGGCGTACATGGTGGCGGCGGAGATGCTGATCTGGCGGCGAATCTCCTCCGCGTCGTAGTCGGAGACGGTGTTGCCGTCCACGACCCTGCCCATGCGGTCGGTCATCTTCGTGGTGGACAGGATGCTCTCCGCGAGGGTGGTCTTGCCGTTGCCGCCGTGACCGAGAAGGGCGATGTTGCGGATCTTTTTCAGTTCAGTGCTCATAGGGTTTTCTCCTTCTATAAATTGCAAATCGTTGATAAGGTTATCAGGCGGTGCGCCGCCGCCGCGTCACGGATGATGCCGCGGGCACACAGATGTAATTATACACGAACGCGCAATCGTTGGCAATAGGCTAAATTGGATTGTGTGCGCGAAGACGGGAAGAAAAATCGTCCGTCGCCGCTCAGCCTCTGCTCTGCCCCCAGCCCAGGATCAGGACGGGCAGCGTCCACAGCACCATAAAGGACAGCACATTGCCGGTCGAGGCGGTGCCGTACGCGCCGGCGCTGCACAGCAGGAACATGATGATCATGCCGACGGCGGCGCTGACGAGGGACAGGATGGTACCGGTGCGGCTCGCGGCAAAGAGCCGCCTGCCGGCCTCGGTCGCCTCGATCATCGGCAGCATGCCGCTGCGGTTGAACACGGCGTCGATGGGCCGGTCGCCGTCCGCGCCGTCGGCGGTGATGCCGAAGCGATCCCGGAAGGAGGGGAAGGTGAAGCTGTCCGTCGGGACGCGGAAGAGCTGGCGGATCATATACGGCGTGATGTTGAAGTCCCGGATGGCGAAGATCGTCTCCGTGCGGCTGCGCAGGAGCGTGACAAGCGCCTCCTGTACGCTCGATACAGGGATGTATTCGATCGCGAACACGCCGACAAGCTCGCCCTCGATCGCTGTGCAGATCGTATTTTTTGTCTGGAGGTTGCGGGGCAGACGGATGCCCATGAGGTTCATGAAGCCGAGCGAGCCGGTCAGAACCCTTGCTCCGTCGACGAGTCCGGACAGACCGCCGCCCTCGTGGCAGGTGAATTCGTCCACCGTGAGGACGCGATAGCCCCGCCGGGACATCAGCTCGTCAAACAGCACGGACACGCCGCTGCCATAGGCGGACAGGAGGCACGACGTGCTGGCGCAGACCTGCTCGACGGAGGCGACGTCGAGGATGTTGATCTCGGTGAAGCGCATATTCCCGGGCGGGAACAGATCCTCGTCCGTGATGACGACGCGGGGGGTGCGGCCGATATCGGCGCAGCCGGCGAAGCCGGCGAGGGCCGTGCCGGAGCTTCGCAGACGCCGCGTCGTAATGGCGAAGGGCAGGGGGAAGCTCAAAAACGAGGCGAATGACGCCGACACGGCGACAAGGCCGGAGAATGTGTGCATGAAATACAGACCGCGTGTCACCGACGCGGCGACGGCCAGCAGCAGCGCACAGGCCAGAAAGATCGGCGCGGCCGTCGCGTAGGCGGTCTGGCAGATATTCTGCGTCTCGCTGCGGCGTACGATGCCTGTGAGCGAGGCGCCGTCGACGCGGATGAGACTTCTGTCCGCGTTGTCGCCGAATGCGGCGGAGGTGAGCGCGGCGGGCGTTTTGGAGGAGAGCGCGGTCGTGAAGGTGCGGCGCAGCGCGACGCACGTCAGTCTCTCGCTCCAGAGGGCGCAGGTCAGCGTGACGGCGCTGATCGCGCAGAAGGGCAGCGCGTCCCCCACGCCGAACAGGACGAGGATCGCGTCGACACACGCAAGCAGGGCCGACGCCGCCGCGAGCGATTCCGCGCCGGGGGTCAGCTCGATGATCTGGCGGACGCCGACGGCGATCACGTCCAGCGCCGCAACCATGCACGCGAGCAGCAACGCGAGACTCACGCCGGCCTGCAGCGGCAGGCTTGCGCCGAGCATACCGGTCATCGGCAGGCGGAAGCAGATCCACATCAGAAACAGACACAGCGCCGACGCCACGGCGCACCGGAAGAGCAGCGGCCGTGCGAGGGAGGCGTAGAATTTCGCCGCCCGGGCGGGGTGCAGCTCCGGCGTCTCACGCACGTCCACGGGATCGGGCCAGTTCGCCGCGCCAAGAAGATCCTGGACGACGCCGGGATCAAGGATACGGACGGCGACGGCATCCGCGAGCTGAACGGGCAGAATATCCAGCTCCGTTACATCTCCTACGCGAACCGTCTCTTGAACGACTTCTCCGACGCGCCGGATTTCGTTTTCGACCCGTCCGCGCCGGGTTTTGCCGGTGCGAAACCGTCCCCGCCGTTATTTCCCGATTCGGCGTCGGGACGGAAATCGACCGATGCCTCCGACGCCCCGTCCGACGCGGGGCTTTCGTCCGCGTCGGGACGCGGCGCCTCTGTGCTTTTCACGGATTCGGCGCGGAGCTTCAGAAGTGTCTCCCGGAAGGAGGTGGCTGCCGCGGCGCGGGCGTGCTCGGCCTGTTCCGCTGTCATTTCATCGGCGGCGGCG
>CAJOFW010000125.1:0-6871 GCA_905234005.1 uncultured Oscillospiraceae bacterium | reverse complement strand
GGGGACTCGGGCATGAGAAGCCCGCGTACGGCGACCGCCGCCGGCTCGTCCGGCTCCGGCTCCGGGGCGGAGAACGTGCCGGCCTCCGGCGGCTCGGGTACGCTGGCCATCGCGACGCGCCGGGCCTCGTAGGCGGGGTTGCGGTAGGCGGATTTCCGGTATTCCGCAAGCACGTCCTCGAGCGAGTAGCTGCCAAAGTCCGGCGTCATGTTTTTCGGAAAACGGTCACTCATTTCGCTGCCTTACGATTTCGTAGAGAAGGATGGCCGCCGCCGCGGAGGCGTTCAGGGAGTTGACCCTGCCGGCCATGGGGATGGTGATGATGAAGTCACAGCTTTCGCGGACAAGACGGGAAAGCCCCTGTCCCTCGGAGCCGATGACGACGCAGACCGGGCCTTTCATGTCTGTCTGCCAGAGGCGGTTCTGGCCGTTCGCCTCCGCGCCGTAGACCCATAACCCCGCCTTTTTGAGCGTCTCCAGCGCGGCGGTGAGGTTCGGTACGCGGGCGATCAGCATGTGCTCCGCGGCGCCGGCGCTGGCCTTGTCGGCCGCAGCCGTGAGTCCGGCGCTGTGGTGGCGCGGAATGATGACGCCGTGTGCCCCGGCGCATTCGGCGCAGCGGATGACGGCCCCGAGATTGCGGGGATCCTCCAGTCCGTCGCACACGACGATGAACGGCTCCTGCGAAAGCGAACGGGCGTGGGCGAGGATATCGTCCACGGAGCAGTATTCACGGGCGGCGGCGACGGCGATGACGCCCTGATGCGAGCCGGTCACGCTCATGGCGTCCAGCTTGCGGCGGTCGCACTCGGCGACGGCGACGCCGGCCTTGCGCGCGTTCGAGGCGATGAAGCCCAGCGCTTTATCGGACGAACCCCTCGCAAGAAAGACCTTGTCAAGGGGCCGTCCGGCCCGCAGCGCCTCGATGACGGCGTTTTTGCCCTCTATGATGTTTTCATCCGACATATTCATACAAATTACACTATACCACACTCCGTCCCGAAAGGAAAGAAAAAAATGTAACTGTTCTGTCAGGACTTTTCAGGAGAAAAAGGGTATTATGGAAATGAGGTGAAAATCCATGAAGGAGCTGAACAGAAAAATCGACGTCTTCTGCATGCGGCACCCCCGGTTCGGGATACCCCGGCTCATGCTGTACGTCGTGATCGGAAACCTTGTCGTGTGGATATTCGGCATGATGGACACGACCGGCCTTCTGTACGGTCTGCTCGCGCTCGATCCCGCGGCCGTGTGCCGGGGGCAGATCTGGCGTATCGTCACGTTCGCGCTGATCCCCGTGAGCGGAAGCAGTCTGCTGTGGCTCGCTGTATCGCTGTACTTTTACTATTTTATAGGCACCACGCTCGAGCGCGAGTGGGGAACGGGCCGGTTCACGATCTACTACTTCAGCGGCATGCTGCTCACGGCGCTGTATGCCGTGCTCGTCTATCTGATCGCTCACGTATCGGTCTACGTCACCATGTACTGGCTGAACATGTCGCTGTTTTTCGCGTTCGCGACGCTCTGGCCGGAGCAGCGGGTGCTGCTGTTCTTCTTCATCCCGGTCAAGATGAAATGGCTCGCATGGGTCGACGCGGCGTATTTCGCGTTCACGATCATCCGCTATCTCGTGAACGGCTACGTCTGGCTCGCCCTCGTGCCGGTCGTGGCGATGGCCGCGTATATGCTCTTCTGCGGCGAGTGGCTTATAGACCTTCTCCGTCCGTCGCACGCGCGGAAGCTTGCGGAGCAGAAGGCGCGCACGATCCAGTTCAAAAGCGCCGTCCGCCGTATCGAGCGGGAGCGTGAAAAGCAGCCGTACTCGCGCAAATGCGCCGTATGCGGCCGAACCGACGCCGATCACCCGGAGCTGGAGTTCCGCTTTTGCAGCCGCTGCGCGGGCTATCACTGCTTCTGCCGGGATCACATCAACAACCATATCCATTTTACCGAGTGAGTCATATCACCGGATACACCCTGCACCGTGTAAGCCATACACCGTGTAAGCCATATGATCGCATCCAAGTCGCTCAACAGAGGTAGAAAATGAGTCGAAAGAGTTTTATTGCGTGGTTTTTGCAGCTTATTGTGCTGTCCGGCCTTCTCGTGTGGCTGTATGTCGTGGTCGATGACCACGCGGCGCTGCTCAGCGCCCGTGCGGCGGAGGCGGAGGCCGAGTCGGTCGAGCTGCAGCAGGTCAGCGAGTACTACATCGCGCCGATATCGGCGACGCCGACGCCGGAGCCGTCCCCGACCGAGACGCCGAAGCCGGCCGTCACGTCCGAAACCGAGTTCCGCCCCGTCGCGGGCGCAACGGCCCAGGTCGAGCCGGTTATCACACGGCAATCCATTATGGTAAACGGCGAGACGGTCAGCTCGTACCAGGCCGACGCCGCCCACAAAATCGACTTCGGTCTTCCGGAGGAGTATACCGACGCGGCCGGCATCATCACGTTCCGCGGCAACAACTTCCGCAACACCGCGCAGTACGGTCTCGCGGTCATGACGGAGCAGCGCTTCGGCGATTACTGGACGGTTTCCACCGGCGGCCTCAACGACAACAGCGGCAACTACTGGGGCGGCAGCGGCTGGACGGGCCAGCCCCTGGCGGTCGAGTGGCCGAGGAGCACGAAGGAGATCATGAATATGTACGACTGGGCCATCGAGAAGGACGGCCTCGTCGAGGTGATTTACGCGACGCTGGGCGGCACGGTCTACTTCCTCGATCTCGAGACAGGCGAGTACACGCGTGACCCGCTGTTTCTCGGCTTCTCCTTCAAGGGCGCCGGCGCGCTCGATCCTCGCGGGTATCCGCTGCTCTATGTAGGCGCCGGCCTGTTCAACAGCTCCGGCGAGGCGCCGCGCATCCTTGTCGTGAGTCTCATCGACGGCGAGGTTCTCTATTCCACCGGCCAGTATGACAGCTTCGCGCCGCGCTCCTCGTGGTCGGCGTTCGACGGCTCGGCCCTCGTGGACGCGGAGACCGATCAGCTCATCTACCCGGGTGAAAACGGCGTCATCTACTTCATCAAGCTCAATACGGACTACAGCGAACGGGAGGGCACGCTGTCCGTGAACCCGACGGTGACGAAGTTCACGTTCGCCTCCTCCACCGCCGATCAGTACTACTACGGCATGGAGGACAGCGCCGTCATGTGGCGCAACTACCTGATGGTGGCGGACAACGGCGCGGACTTCATCTGCCTGGATACCGACACGATGGAGATCGTCTGGCGCTTTGACTGCCTTGACGACACGAACTGCACCCCGCTTCTGGAGCTGGACGAGGACGGCCACCCGTGGATCTATCTGAGCACGTCGTTCCATTACGGCTGGCGAAGCTACAACACCGCCGTATGGAAGATCGACGCCGTCACGGGCGAGGAGGTATGGCGCCGCGATTACGAGTGCTACTCCGAAAGCGGCCTGTCCGGCGGCGTGCAGGGCTCGTTCGCCCTTGGCACCGGCTCGCTGGAGGGCATTCTCTACGTCGCGATGGCCCGCTATCCGAGCGCCGGCAACGGCCAGCTTCTCGCGCTCGATACCGAGACGGGCGAGGAGGTGTGGAGCGTGACCTCGCCCACCTATTCCTGGTGCACGCCGACGTGCATCTACGACCAGCGCGGACGCGGCTACGTCATCTACACCAGCTCGATCAACGGGCAGATGATGCTGCTCGACGGACTCACCGGCGATATGTATGACTCGTTCGCCTTCGCCGCGACAACAGAGGCAAGCCCGATCGTCTACAACAACACGATCGTCATCGGCACCCGCGGCCAGCAGATATTCGGCATCACGCTCGAATGACCCCGATCGTTCCCGGCTCCGACACGGAACCATACATACAAAAACGCGCCGGCCTTCCCTATAACGGGGAAAGCCGGCGCGTTTTCTGTTGTCCCCGGGCGTCAGGATTCGGCCTGCTCGAGGGCCTGCTGGTATGTATCCCAGAGATCGTCGCTCATGTCGAATATGAGCCGTTTCACGGTGGTCTCCGCTTTACCGGCCCGGCGGAATTTGAACCGGGCCAGAAACTCGTGTTCCTCCGCGCACATGCCGGAGCCGTACAGAAGACCGCCTCCGGCCTCGGCCCAGCCGCCCAGTGTCACGGCCCCGCCGCAGTAGGGGCAGGGGAACGTGCCGAGCGCGCTGTCGCGGCGTATATCCGTCGCCGCCGGGACGGTCACACCGCCGATCAGGCCGTCGAGGCGATCCTGTTCATAGTTTACATAAGACGTGATATATTCGTCCACGCAGTCGGCAAGCTCCATGCGGCCGCAGACGAGGACGGTGTTGCGGGCGTCGTGCAGGGCGTCGTGCGCCCGCTCGCCCTTGAGGCCGAGAATGGACAGCGCCGCCTCCAGCGAGCATTGCCGCCGCTCACGCAGAAGCTCGCGCCCGAATACGCGCTGCAGGTCGCAGAAGAGCGGCGAAGGCTCGGTCGGAACGCCGTGCATGATGAGGTTGTCGAGCAGTACACGGATGTCGGTCGTGCTCCATGTGCACAGGCAGAAATCCGGGCCGCACCACGTCCGAAACGCCTCGTATGCCTCCGGGAAGGCCGGGGCCTCCTCGAGAAGCTTCGGCCATATCCTCGTGAGCCGGACGACGGCCCCCATCATGACCGGGTAGAACGTGGGCCGGATGTACGTCGAAAACTCGTCGACGGCCTCGAAATCGTCGCCCAGCTTTACGGCTCCGATCTCGATGATCTCGGAGTTGAACGCAAACGGCGCGGTGATCAGCGCCTGCTCGTTATACGGCTGGTTCCACTCCATGTCCAGAACGATGTAATTCATACCTCTGTTCTCTGTTATCTCCGTGTCTCTTTGTCAGCGGCTCCGGTGTCAGCGGCTCTGACACTCCGTGTGTTTTTTCTGGCAGCGCCCGGAATCGGCGTCAGTTGAAGCTGAATATCCGGTTTGCGGCGCGGTAGCAGAGGACGGCGAAGCCGCGTCCGGCCCTGCCGGGCAGATTCATGACGACGCCGAACAGACTGTGCCGCAGCTTCCCGTATTCCCACGGGTGTTCGTCGCGGATGTACGCCCAGAGAGCGTCCTTTTTCGCGAGGTGCTCCGGCGTGCCGCCGCGAATGAGCATGATAGACGTCACCGTCGTGATCATGTCGTGGTAGTGGAGGATCGTCTCCCGCTGGCGTTCGTTCGGAACGTGCTCGAGGTCGAGCTGCTCCATCATCAGCTTGTTTACCGTGATCTGCTGGTCGATGCGGCGGATCATGGTCGCCTCCTGCACCGACTGCCCCTCGCGGCCGATGAAGTAGTGGTAAAGCCCGACGTCCATGTAATACAGCGTCCGAACCGACGCGAGCGGAACGGAGCAGTAGAGGTTGTCCACGTAAAACGTGTGCTTCGGCAGCTCGAGACCGCTCCGGCGCAGGACGTCGGTGCGGAAGATCAGCGCGTGCATGAGAAGATTCTCCCACGGGCGGAAGCGGCGTACATCGTCCCACGTAAGCACGGTGTTCTCCCGGAACGCCCGTTTGTAGTGGATTTCACGCTTTCGGCCCAGCTCCGTCTTGTCGTAGATGTAATTTGTGACGAGAAGATCGACGTCCGCGCCCTCCCGGACGAATGTACGCAGCCGGTCGAGCGCCCGGGCAAACGCGTCCTCGTCCACCCAGTCGTCGCTGTCCACGACCCTGAAGTAGACGCCGGAGGCGTTTCGTATGCCGGTCATGACCGCGCCGCCGTGGCCGGCGTTCTCCTGATGGATCACGCGCACGACGGACGGATGCTCCGCCGCCCAGCGGTCGGCGATTGCGGCGGTGTCGTCCGTGGAGCCGTCGTCGACGATCAGGATCTCGATGTCCTCCCCTCCGGAGATGAGTGTAGTGAGGCAATGCTCCATATAGCCCTGCGAGTTGTAGCAGGGAACCGTGATCGTAAGCACCTTCATGTGTGCTGTCCCTCCTGTTCGCCCGGCCCCGTGCGGCCGGGCATCGTATGATTGGCGCAGAACAGTTTCGTCTCGTCACCGGGCGCAAAGCCTTGGAAACGCTGTCCTTTCGAATCGTGTGGTCTTTTTTATCCTTCCTGAACCCGTGCCTGACGATGTTGCCCGCCATCTCCTCCATCGAGAGTCCGGCGAGATAGGCCCGGCGGTCGTCGATCCCCCGCCGCAGACAGAAGCCCTGCACAAGCTCCGAGACGGTACACGCTGTTCATGCCCACGGCACGGATGAGCAGCGCCGTGAGGCCCGCCGCGCAGACAACGCCGTCTATCAGCGACAGGACGTGCACATTTGCCGGACGCCTGCCCGTATCCGACGAAGTGCATATACATGATGGAAAGCGGCATGGACAGCGGCAGCAGCCGCAGGCCCCACACGGTCATCATGCAGACAGGCTCTGCGGGGTCGCGGAAGAACAGCCGTGTGATCGGCTCGGCGCAGAGAATGATGCCGACGCATATGACGCACATCAGCGGGATATAGCGCCGGAACATGACACGCATGACGTCGGTCAGCGACTGACGATCCTCCTCGCCGATGCTGACGCTCATCAGAAGCCGCGACACGGCCAGCACGAATGAAAGATTGCTCGATTCCCATTCGACGTGTGCGCGTCATATGGTACTATTTTAATATGTGGTCAAATACAATGCAAGCGAAAATCGAAAAATCTGTCCGGTGCGTTTTGTGAAGACAGCGCCCACGCCGTCATCCTGTATCGGATAACGGCCCGGGCGCTGTTTTCTTCTTCAATGGCTGACTGAATAGAATACGGCGTTTCCTTAAGGCAATACCGCGCAATAGGGGTGTGCGGATTGCGCAGACAGATTTTTCGGCAGATGAAACAAAAAACGCAGGGAATACTTTGTGTATTCCCGAGGCTTTTTGTGAAATATG
>CAJOFW010000124.1 GCA_905234005.1 uncultured Oscillospiraceae bacterium | reverse complement strand
GCGGCTGTATGGTTCCCGGCGGGGCGGGGCTCGGGGGGGAGATCTGTCAGCTCGCGCAGACGGTGGGCCGATACCGCGCCGGAGATGAACGACGGCACCACGCCGACGACGCTGTCAAACGCGCCGGACAGGGCGCTGCGCTGCTGCAGAAACAGCACCATCGTCCCGTAGGTGACGCGGCCGCCCCACAGGAGAAACAGCGCGTAGCCGAACGCGATGTACTCGATGAGAAGGCTCAGGACGGTCATGAACACGCCCGTCCGTATCTCGAACATATTCCACGCGAGCAGGATGTGCCGGTAGCGGCCCTGCAGGTCGGCGAGGCGGGCGCTGAAGTAGTCGGACGCGCCGAACGCCTTCACGGTGTCGACGTTGTACAGCGCCTCGGACTCGAAGGCGTACAGGCCGCTCGAGGATTCCATGAGCCTGGTGCGGTAGGCGCGCTGGCGGCCGATCAGGTACTTGCTCATCAGCAGCACGACCGGCGCGCCGGACAGGGCGATCAGGCTCATGACCGGGCTGTAGTGCCAGATGACGAAAAACGTCGCGAGAAACGTATACGCCGATATGACGACCGACGGCAGCCAGCTCACCGCGTTCGTGCCGACCGCGCCGACGTCGCCGTTGAAGCGGTTGAGCATATCGCCGTTCGAGAACGCGCCGAGGGCCTGCCAGTCGGCGTCCATGACGCGGTCGAACACGTCCTGCCGGACGAGGTTTGTGATGAACACGCTGAGCTTCGCGGACAGGCGCTTGAGCAGGTTCGTGAGCAGAAGCCCGAGGAGGGCCGTGCCCGTCATGACCGCCGCCGCGAATACGAGCCGGTCGGTCTGCCGCCCGACGACCACGTCCACGAGAAGCTTCCCCGCCACGGACGAGGCGAGGCCGAGCGTGCTCGAGAGAATGCCGACGACCGTGTACAGCGCGACGCGGCCCCGGCATTTGGCGGTGTAGCCGAATATCCACTTCCAGTCGGACACAAGCTCGCCGAACGTCCCGTCCCGGAGCCGGGCGACGAGCGTTTTGAGCGAGTCGAATCGGAGAGAGTCTTTTTCGTCCATATATGTTTATAACGTGTCTCTGTGACGTGTCTATATGACGTGCCTGCGGATGAGGCGGGCGGCGAGGTGGGACGCGCCGCCGATCAGGGCGCCGAGGGTGTTCATGATGACGTCGTCGGTCTCCGTCCAGCCGAGGGAGAGGGCGTACTGCGCCGCCTCGATGCAAACGGACAGGCACGCGGCGAGCGCGCACGTCAGAAGCACCGGACGCCGCCGCCGCGACAGGGCGAACGGCGCGGCGAGGCCGAACGGGAAGAAGAGATAGACGTTCATCAGCATGGAGCGGTAATACTCCGCGTTCTCCTCCCGGGCGAGGGTGAAGGACACGAACGGGCGCAGATGCAGCCCGCCGTAGGGCGTCTCCGAGCGGGACATGACCGTCATGTACAAAAGGCACACGGCGCAGCCCGCGGCGAACACGGCGCAGAACCGCCGCCAGCCGTCCTCCCGGCCCCGCCGCTCCGCGCCCACCGCCAGCACCGTCCACAGGAGAACGCCGAGGAGCATATAGAGAAATACGCGGCCCAGCGGACGCGTCGCGTAGATGCCGTTCCAGACGGCGGACAGCACGGGGTCGAGGCGGCTTATCATGTCCATAGAGCGCTCACAGTCTGCCCTCCCGCCGGAGAAGGTCGATGAAATCCCGCACGGCGCCCGCGCCGCCGTTCCGGGGGCAGACGAAGCCGACGGCCTCCCGCACCTCCGCCGCCGCGTCGCGGGGACAGGCGGTCACGCCGGCGTAAGCCAGCATGGGCAGGTCGTTTAAGTCGTCGCCGATGCAGGCGATCTCGGCCGGGGACGCGCCGTATTGCGCCGCGACGGCCCGAAGGCGGGTGAGCTTGTCGGTCTCGCCCTGGTACAGCTCCGTCACGCCCAGCTCCTCCGCCCGCCGGGCGACGATCTCCGAGCGCCTGCCCGTGATGATGACCGGTACGACGCCCGCCCGCCGGGCCGCGACGATGCCGAAGCCGTCCTGGGCGTAAAACGCCTTCATGGTCTCGCCGTCCGGGCCGATATAGATTTTTCCGTCCGTGAGCGTGCCGTCCACGTCCATGACGAGAAGCTTGATTTTCATAGTTGGTAGTTGATGGTTGATAGTTGGTAGTTGATAGTTGGTAGTTGGTAGCTGGCGGGTGATGGCTGGCGGCCCGGGTCAGCGGACGATGCCGGCCTTGATGACGTCCTGCATGAGAAGCGAGCCGGTGACGGCGCCGCCCTCGCCGAGGACGGGCATACAGGTGATCTTCCGGTCGGTCATGCGCTGCAGGGCGTTCACGGCAAGCTCCCGCTCGTCGGTGAAGAGCGGCGAGCGGGTCATGACGCTGTCGATGACCTCGCCGTAGACGTCCACGCCGCGTTCGAGCATCCGGCGCAGGTCGCCGTCCGTGATGATGCCGCGCAGACGGCCTTCGCCGTCCGTGACCGTGACCATGCTCAGGCCCTTCGCGCTCATCTCCACGATGGCCGCCCGCAGGGAGCTTCCCTCCCGGACGACGGCGTTGTCCGTCCCCGCGTGCATGAGATCGCGCACGCGCACGGTGAGCCGCCGCCCGAGCGCCCCGGCGGGGTGCAGAAGGCCGTAATCCTTCGCGGTGAAGCGTTTGGAGCGGGACACCGCGAGGGCCAGGGCGTCGCCGAGGACGAGCAGCGCCGTCGTGCTCGAGGTCGGCGCAAGGCCCATATAGCACGCCTCGTCAAACGGCGGGAGGACGTATGTCCGGCCGCAGCCCCGGGCGAGGGTGGAGCCGCCGTTTCCGGTGATCGCGACGGTGACGCAGCCGATCGCCCGCAGCGCGGGCAGAAGGCGGGTGACCTCCTCGCTCTCGCCGCTGTAGCTGACGAGCAGCACCACGTCCGCCGCCTCGACGATGCCGAGGTCGCCGTGCGCCGCCTCGGCGGGGTGCAGGTAGAACGCCGGGATGCCGAGGCTCGCAAACGTCGCCGCGAGCTTTTTCGCGATGTGGCCGGGCTTGCCGATGCCGGTCAGGACGAGCCTTCCCCGGCAGCCGCCGATCAGGTCGGCGAGGGCGGCGAAATCGCCGCCGAGGGCGTCCCGGGTCTTCACAAGGGCGGCGATCTCCGTGTCGAAGACGCGGCGGGCCTCGCCGAGGGTGAATTGTGCGTCGTCCGTGACGGGGATGAACGGAGCGTCGTCCGTGACGGGGGTGATATGAGAGTCGTCCATCGCCGTCACTGCACCGCCTCGTATACGCGTATGAGCTTTTGCAGCAGCGTATGCATCCCGTCGAGGGGCACCATGTTCGGCCCGTCGGAGAGGGCGCTGTCGGGGTCGGGGTGCGTCTCCATGAACAGGCCGTCCACGCCGACGGCGATCGCCGCCTTGGCGAGGTATTCGACGTATGCGCGATTGCCGCCCGTGCTCGTGCCGTTGCCGCCGGGCCGCTGTACGGCGTGCGTCGCGTCGAAGATGACGGGCACGCCGAAGGATTTCATCACACGCAGGCCGGTCATGTCCACGACGAGGGTGTTGTAGCCGAACGTCGTGCCCCGCTCGCACACCATCACGTTCGGGTTGCCGGAGGCGACGACCTTGTCGACGCAGTTTTTCATGTCCCACGGGGCGAGAAACTGCGCCTTTTTGATGTTGACCGTCCGGCCCGTTTTCGCCGCCGCGACGAGAAGATCGGTCTGGCGGCAGAGAAACGCCGGGATCTGCAGGATGTCGCACACCTCGGCGGCGGCGTCGGCCTGCCACGGCTCGTGGATGTCCGTGCACACGGGCAGGGACAGCTCGTCCCGCACCCGGCGCAGGATGCGCAGGCCCTCGTCGACGCCGGGGCCGCGAAAGCTTCCCAGCGACGTGCGGTTTGCCTTGTCAAACGACGCCTTGAACGTATAGGGGACGCCGAGCGCGTCCGTGACGGCCTTCATCCGTTCGGCGACGGTCATGACGAGCGCCTCCGACTCGATGACGCACGGGCCGGCGATGAGACTGAACATGGCGGTTTCCTTTCCGCGGCGCTCACGCCATGCCGGACGCGAGCATATGGCGCTCCACCGCCTCGCGGTCCTTCGGCGTGTCGACGGAGAGCGTCCTGCAGTGGGCGTTGATATAATAGCAGTCGCGCCGGTTCTCGATGAATCGAAACGAGTCGTTTTCCTCGATTTTTTCGACCGGGCCGCGTGGGGTCGCGTGGTAGAATTCGAGCGCCGCCGGGGTGAACGCGCCGACGCCGACGAATTTCTGATAGACGTAGTCCATATCGCCCTTCGGGAACGGGATCGGCGCACGGGAGATGAACAGGCACACGCCGTCGGCGTTCGTGACGATCTTGAGGTTCGTCGGGTCGACGACCTCGACCGGGTTCGAGAAGTCCGTCATGAGATTCGAGACGTAGAAGCCGTCGTCCGGGAGCGACGGGGGAATGCATTTTACGATGTCCGCCGCCGTCACGAGCGGCTCGTCGCCGTTCACCATGACGTAGAGGTCGGCGGGGACCTTGCGGGATACCTCCCAGAGACGCTCGGTCGCGGTCTCGCAGTCGGGCGAGGTCATGAGAACGTCCGCGCCGAACGCTTCGGCGGCGCGGCGTATCTCGTCGCTGTCGGTCGCGACGTAGAGCGCGTCGAAGACGGTTACCTCGCCCGCGTGCTTCCAGACCCAGTAGAGCATGGGCTTTCCGCACAGCGGCGCGAGGGGCTTGCCCGGATAGCGCGTGGAGCCGCCCCGGGCGGGGATCATGCCGACGATTTTCATGGGACGTCCTCCCTGTTCGTTTCGTTGTCCGCCGGGGTGTCGTCCGCTGTGGCGCGGGGTGTCGTCCGCTGTGGCGCTGTCCGCCGGGGTATCGTCCGGCGCGAGGGCGGGGACGAAGGCCCGGAGGAACGAGTCGAGGGCGCGGATGTAGCCGGGGTTGTCTGCGAGGTAGCTCAGGCCGTGGGCCGCGCCGGGCACCGTGAACAGCGCCGACGGCGCGGCGCAGGCGGCCTGATTGTCCCGCGAGCACGACGGCGGCACCAGCTCGTCGGCCTCGCCGTGGATGAAGAACACGGGTTTGTCCGTATGCGCCAGCGCCCGCCGGGCGTCCTTCTCGCGGAGGTCGAAGCGGCCCAGGACGCGGCACCAGAGCGCCACGCCGGGCACCAGCGGCCTGACCGGCGGGCGGATGAGACGGCCCGCGACGTATTGAACCTCCTCGTAGGGGCTGGAGAAGCCGCAGTCCGCGAGCAGGGCGGCGACGCTGCCGGGCAGACCGTCCGCCGCCAGCAGCACCGCGCCCGCGCCCATGGATATGCCGGCGAGGATGACGGGCTTGTCGGGCCAGCGCTCCCCGGCGTACCGGCACCAGTCCTGCGCGTCCTCGCTCTCGCGCACGCCGAACGTGATGTATTTCCCGCCGCTGCGGCCGTGGGCGCGCTGGTCGAGCAGCACGACGGTCATGCCCCGGTCGAAGTACAGGTGCGCCGCCGCGCAGAAATCGCGGGGGCCGCTGCCCCGGTAGCCGTGGCAGGCGATGAGCACGCCCCGGGCGGCGGGGTTTTCGTACACCGAGGCGCACAGACGGACGCCGTCCCGGGCGGTGATGTACACCGTGTCGTGATCCGCGTCCGCAAACCACGACCGCTCCTGCGACAGCAGCGCCTCGAAGGGGCCGAGCAGCCTGTCCGTGGCGTGGGTCATCGACCGGAACGGGTCGAACGCGCCGGAGAACCGGCGGAACGCAAGCTCGAATATGAGAAGCGTCAGAAGAAGATACAGCGCGGCGAGCGCGCCGGCGATGCGGAGAAATACGATCATGGAGACTCACTCTGTTTTCGTGGGATATTGTCCGGTGTGCAGGGCGTGTACGCGGTTCGGAAAGAGAACCCGGCGGAATGACAGAACCCGGCTGCCGGTCTGGTCCGGTATAGTATAGCACAGATTCGCCGATGCGCAAAGCATGGCGCAAAGCCGCCGCCGGCGCGAAGACGGGGCCGACGGCCCGCCAGAAGCGGGGGATGTCGAGACCGACGCGGCGGTGGTAGTAGAGGTTCAGGATGAGTCCGTTGCCGAGAAGGTACGCCCCGCCGGTCGGGATCGCCGCGCCGACGACGCCGTATAATCGCACGAGCGGGATCGTGAGCGCGACGTTCAGCGCCGCGATGGCGAGGTATACGAGGGAGCGGAAGCGGTGCATATTTTTCGCCTGCAGGACGCTGTGGGCGGCGCTCTGTACGAGCGGGACGCAGTTCGGCACCATGACGATGACCGCGACCGCGTATGCGCCGCGATAGGCCGGCCCCGCGTAGAATTCGAGAAAGGGCCGTCCGAACGCGATGAAGCCGGACACCGTCAGCGCGACGATGTACGCCTGCAGCCGTCCGACGCGGATGACGAGGTCGGTCAGCTCGCCGTCCGAAGCGCCGGAGAACACGAGCCGGTTCACCGCCGGCATGAACAGCCCCGGCGTCACCTGCGCGAGGGCGAACAGGAGGTTCGGGAACGTGTAGCCGAGGCTGTACACCGCCGCGCCGACGGCCGCGAGAGACGGCGTCGCGCCGATGATGACCATGTCGGCGGCGTTGTAGAGCTGGCCGACGACGCCGCCGACGAACACCCAGAACGAGAACGCGAGAATCTCCCGCAGAAGGCCGGACGGCATGGCCGCGTACCGGGGCCGCAGCCCGAGCGCCCGGCGGACGTAGACCGCGTACACGCCCCGGACGAGGACGTTTACGCCCAGCGACGAAACAGCCAGCGCGACCGAGCGGAAGCCGAGAAGCAGCAGGGCGAGGTTTATGAGCGGCACGCCGGCCGTCGTGAGGATGTTCACGGTCTGGATGAACACAAACCGCTCGTGCGCCGTCGCCGCCGCGCTGTACGCCGACGCGAGAAAGCTCACGGCCATATTCGCCGCCAGAATCGCCGTGAGGATACGCATACGGGCAAGCTCCGCCGCCGTCAGCGAGCCGCCGTACAGAGGGCCGAGGAGGAGCACGAGGCCGACGCCCGCCGCCGCCGTCAGCGCCGCGATGACGCGGAAGATCACACAGAACAGGCCGAGGGTGTTCGCCTCCGCCTCCGCGCCGCCCTCCGTCCGCGCCCGGATGAGATACCGCGTCACGGCGGAGCCGACGCCGAACGCCATCAGGGAGAGATAGCTCGTCGTGCTGCCCGCCAGCTTGTAAAGCCCGTATTCGCTCTGGCCGAGCAGCGAGAGCATGACCGGCGTATAGAAGACCGGTACCAGAACGCCGAGGCCGACGTTTATATAGCTCAGAAGCATCCCCGGCCCGAGCTGGCTCTTTCTGGATGAACGCTCCATCATGCCTCCCGGCGGCCGCCGCCGGAAACAGCGCCGCGTTCGCCGGATACGGCGCCGCTGCCGCCGGAGAGGGCGGCGACGACCTCGTCGAACGACGCGGTTTCAAATACGTCGAGCTTTGTCTGGCGGGTGACGTTTATGACCTTCACGCCGTTTGCGTCGCAGAAGCGGCGCAGGTCACGGTAGGCCCGGGTCGTCGTACCGAGATCGTGCCGCACCTCGTCCTTCACGTCGTCGTCGTAGCCCGCGCAGAAGTAGTTCCGCACGGAGGGGTCGACGACGACCTCGCCCGTCTCGGTGACGACGCGGTCGAAGCTGTGGTCGACGCCGAGAAGGTAAATGTGCCGGTAGCCCATGTGCATCGCGAGCTGGACGCAGGCGATCGTGACCGTGCCGCGCATATTGACCTGATCGGCGCAGTCGAGCGAGAAGCCGCCGGGCGGGTCGTTCTCGCGGCGGTCGTTGCGGAAGAAGTGGTGCGCCCCGCGCACCTTCACGCCGAGGTAGTACCGGTTCTGCAGGGGGATGAATTTGTCCGGCGCCGGCATCGCGTTCACCTCGTCGAGTATGCCGCGGATGAGCACCGCGTCGGTGCTGACATAGTACGTGGGCCGCCACGGGGTGTCGGGGAAGATTTTGAAGATGCGGTTCACCGCGAAGGTGTCGATATGGTTGTCGTGCAAAGCGGTCAGATCGGCCGCCGTGAGGCTCGGGCCGTTGCCGATGACGAAGCAGCTCTCGCCGAGGTGGGTGTTGTGGATTTTGCGCATATACCGGCCGTGCCGGGTCAGGCGGAAGTGACGCAGAAGAAAGGTCTGCGTCCGGGCCTGTATGGAAAGAAGCGGATGGATCACGCCGGTTTGCCTCCCTTCAGCCGCCGCAGCGCCGCCACGGCCAGCGTGAACGCGTACGGCGCGCCGATGTACTCCGCGCACCGGCGGGCGGTCAGACGGTACGCCGGTTCGCAGGACATATGATCGCAGCAGTAGGTGTACCACATCCGGCGCACCCGCCGGCGCGGCCAACCCATGGCCTCCGCCATCTCCCGGAGCCACAGGCCGTGGCCCCGGGGGTTTTGGATAAAGCGCATACTCCCCTGCGCGGTCAGGCCGTCGGCGCGGTAGCGGCAGACCCAGATGATCTCGTCGAACACCCGCACTTTAAGGCCGTCCCGGGCCATGCGGTTCCAGACGACGGCGGGGGTCAGGAACGTCTCGCCGTCAAATTCCGGATAGCGGTAGCGGCGGTGCACCGCCGTGAACCACACGCCCGCCCGTTCGCCGTCGATGTGGATATCGGAATAGCCCGGATAGCGCGCAAGCGGGCTGACGTCCCGGTACGGCGCGCCGAGGGGTGTGTTCGGCGTCTCGGTTTCGGTCGTGCCGCGGTTTCCGGCGACGCCGGCGAACGCGGGATCGTCCGCGACCGTGTCCGCCCAGCGG
>CAJOFW010000123.1 GCA_905234005.1 uncultured Oscillospiraceae bacterium | reverse complement strand
GCGAGCCGTCGCACCCGCCGAGGTTCAGCGGCACGGCGCAGAGCGTATACCGCCCCGGCGAAACAGCCCCGAGGCGTATGCCCTCCAGCAGCACCGTCTCCGCTCCCAATAGAATACAGTGCACCTCCGCCGGCGCGTCCGCCGGGCCGACGGTCTGCGATTCGTTGCCCAGCAGCTTCAATCCCCGCCGGGCGAAAACACGGGCGGCGTCGGCGGTCACGGTGAGCGCTCCCTTCAGGAGGATCCGCTCCCCCGCCCCGGCGGCGTCGGCGGCGCGGCAGATGGATTCGGCGTCGGCGGCGGATACGCCGCCCGTGTGCGCCGCCACCCACGCCGGGCCGATGAAGACGTCCGGCGGCAGCTCGTCGATCGTCCTCCCGTCCCGGAGGAAGTGAAACGGCGCGTCCACATGGGTGCCGTTGTGGGCGCAGAGGCTGACGGCGGTGAGATTGCATATATCCCCCGCCGCGATGCTCTGCAGCCGCTCCATTCGCGGCGCCGGGTCGCCGGGGAATACGTCGCAGTTAAAAAGCTCCTGGGATATATCGTAGATCACGGCAATGCCCCCCTTCGCCGACAGTTTACCACGTTTCACCCCTCCGCCCGCCCGGGATGGGTTCGGCGCATATCGAATGTCTTCACAAACCGCTTGACAAACCCGTACAGGGATGGTAGAATACCGTTAATTGAACAGATTAAACCGTTGATGAAGAGTAAGTAACCGACCCGACGATGTCACAGAGAGCCGCGCCCGAGGCTGAGA
This sequence comes from uncultured Oscillospiraceae bacterium, assembly GCA_905234005.1. Lineage (GTDB taxonomy): Bacteria > Bacillota > Clostridia > Oscillospirales > Oscillospiraceae > CAJOIG01. The sequence continues at coordinate 4,758 of CAJOFW010000123.1, read as the reverse complement.
GCGCGGTACGGACCGGATCGGCGAATGGACTTCGGAGGGCAATCGGAAGGCGGCCTGTCCGCCCCATGTGCGACGGAGCGGCGCTCCGTAATCAAACGCCGCCGTATGACAGTACGGCCAAAAGCGGGCGCACATATGCGCCAAGCCGGGTGGCACCGCAGGAAGAAGTAACCTCTCCTGTCCCAGCAGCAATGCGGGGACAGGAGTTTTATTATTATTCTGATTATATTTATTTGGAAAAGGAGACCATCCCATGAGCGAGCAGACCATCCCCTACAAAATCTACCTGAGCGAGCAGGAGATCCCGACCGCGTGGTACAACGTCCGCGCCGACATGAAGACCAAGCCGGCCCCCCTTCTGAACCCCGGCACCTGCCAGCCCCTGACCGCCGAGGAGATGAGCGGCATCTTCTGCGAGGAGCTTGTGAAGCAGGAGCTTGACAACGACACCGCGTTCATCCCCATCCCGCAGGAGATTCAGGACTTCTACAAGATGTACCGCCCCGCGCCGCTGGTACGGGCCTACTGTCTCGAGAAGGCCCTCGACACGCCGGCGAAGATCTACTACAAATTCGAGGGCAACAACACGAGCGGAAGCCACAAGCTCAACTCCGCGATCGCGCAGGCGTACTACGCGAAGAAGCAGGGCCTGAAGGGCGTCACGACCGAGACCGGCGCGGGCCAGTGGGGCACGGCGCTGTCCATGGCGTGCGCGTATCTCGGCCTCGACTGCAAGGTCTACATGGTCAAGGTCAGCTACGAGCAGAAGCCGTTCCGCCGCGAGGTCATGCGTACCTACGGCGCGTCCGTCGTCCCCTCCCCGTCCATGGAGACGAACGTCGGCCGCAAGATCCTTGCCGAGCATCCCGGCACGACCGGCTCCCTCGGCTGCGCGATCTCCGAGGCCGTCGAGGTCGCCGTCTCGAACCCCGGCTATCGCTACGTGCTCGGCAGCGTGCTCAATCAGGTGCTGCTGCACCAGTCCGTCATCGGTCTCGAGGCCAAGGCCGCGCTCGATAAATACGGCGTGAAGCCCGACATCATCATCGGCTGCGCCGGCGGCGGCTCGAACCTCGGCGGCCTGATCTCCCCGTTCATGGGCGAGAAGCTGCGCGGCGAGGCCGACTACCGCTTCATCGCGGTCGAGCCGGCGTCCTGCCCGAGCTTCACACGCGGCAAATTTGCGTATGACTTCTGCGACACCGGCATGATCTGCCCGCTGGCGAAGATGTACACGCTCGGCAGCTCGTTCATCCCGTCCCCGAACCACGCCGGCGGCCTGCGCTTCCACGGCATGAGCACCGTTCTCAGCCAGCTCTACCATGACGGCTACATGGAGGCTGTCGCCGTGGAGCAGACGTCCGTCTTCAAGGCGGCGGAGCAGTTCGCCCGCGTCGAGGGCATCCTGCCCGCCCCCGAATCCAGCCACGCCATCCGCGTCGCGATCGACGAGGCCCTCAAGTGCAAGGAGACCGGCGAGGAGAAGACGATCCTCTTCGGCCTGACCGGCACCGGCTACTTCGATCTCGTCGCCTACCAGCAGTACAACGACGGCACGATGACCGACTACATCCCGACGGACGAGGATCTCGCCGCCGGTTTCGCCGCCCTGCCCCAGGTTCCCGGCCAGGAGTGATACCCGACTGCGGGTAAACCGTAATAGTAATTGCACACCACAAAACAAGCCCGGACGCGTCATCGTCCGGGCTTGTTTTTGCTGCGGTGTGATATCGTACTGTTCTCAAATGAAAAGCTCTGTTTCGTTACCGGGCGTAAAGCCTTGGAATTGCTGTCTTTTCGAGCGAATATAAAGTTCTTTTTGATACTTTTTCTTTCAAGAAAAAGTATCGGCTGCCGTTTGATTCTCCCGTTACAGCGTGATTCTCCGGCACTCGAGGTACCAGCGCTTATCGAGGGCGTGGCCAACCGAGAAGCTCTTCTTCGGGTAGTTGCCGAACCGTTCGATGTGCGGGAATAATTCCTCCTTCGGCAGCGTGGGCAGTATCAGCGCCGCGCAGCCGGGGCGGGCAGCCATCGTTCGGGCCTCCGTCTCGCCGTGGATGTAGTCGACGGCCCCGCCGTGTTCGGCGATGTAATCGCGGCAGAAGGCGTCCGCCGCCGCGACAAGCGCGCCGGTGTCGCCGCCCGATTCCTCTCGGACAAAGCCGCCCTCGTCCGTGTCGAACAGCACGCGATGAATCGGGTAGAACTCGACCGCGTCGTCCCGCAGATTCTCAAGCTCCGCGAGTGCGTACCGGGCCGGGTGATCCATCGGCGCGCCGGCGGCCTTCAGCTCCTCCCAGCGGTTTTTCGCCGCCGCGAGGCTGTGGTTGCCGTCGCCCATCGCAAACCGCACCGCGCCGGGCAGGGCGTCGATCGCGGCGCATACAGCGTCCGCCGCCGCGCCGGTCACACGGCGGCCCCGGATGTGCCCGCCGCCGCCGTAGAGGTCGAAGTCGTACACCGTCTCCCCCGCAGACACGCCGCCGAGGACGGTGTCGTCCGGGTCGTCGATGAACAGGACGATGTGCGGCAGCTCGAGCACCGCCGCCCGGCGCAGCTCCACCCTCGTCGGCAGCCGCTCCGGTACCGTCGCCTCCGTCGAACGCACGGGCGACTGCGAGCCGGGCGTCCAGTCGTAGGACTCCAGATCGAGTTTCCCCACCAGGCCGCGTCTGACCTTTCCATTTGGAAGTGTCCGCTCCACAAATATGTAGGAATCCGGGATATTACGGAATACATCCCCCACCACGTATTCTCGCATCGTCTCCGTCATCGCCTTCTTCCGCGCCTCCACGTCCGCCGCGCCGAGGTATGCCTCGGGCAGCATGAGCTTCAGCGTCGACGGCGCGTCACCGACGTAATCCGACAGCGTGTCCCAGTATTCCGGCTGCGCGGAGAACTGGTCGCAGGCCACGACGGCCCATCGCGTCATATCGACGCCGTCCCGGGGCAGAAGGATGTCGGCGGGGGTGAATATATGGTTCATGGCGTGTTCGCTCCTTATCGCGTTTGTCGGCGTGCACGCGTCGAACAGCGTGCGCTCCGATAGCAATTCTACCCCATTCGCCATAGAATGGCAAGAGGTGAATCGCAATGGACTTTACATTGACGGGCACGGACCCCCGGTTCCTGCCCCTGAAGCGCCGCCTCGAGGCGGACGGCCACCGTCTTTCGCCGGACAGCGGCCATATCATCGCGCCCCCGGCCGAACGGCGGGGCATACCGTATTACAAAGACGAGGTCTTCATCATCGAAAACGCGGCGCTGACCGCCGAGGGCGCGGTCGCTCTGCTCATGCGGCGCTCCGACCGGGCCGTCATGGGTATGCGTGTGCTCGTCGCGGGCTATGGGCGTATCGGGTCGCTGCTTGCGGGGATGCTCTCGTCCCTCGGGGCGGACGTGACCGTGTGCGCCCGCTCCCCCGCCGCCCGGGCGACGGCCCGGGCGTTCGGATATCGTGCCGTGGACTTCGGCCGGCTCGACGCTACATACGACGCCGTGATCAACACCGTACCGGCCCGCGTGCTCGCGGGCGATTACGGCGGCGCCGTATGTATCGACCTTGCCAGCGCCCCCGGCGGCTGGGCCGTCGGCGAGGACGGCGCGGTGATCCGTGCGCCGGGTCTGCCCGGACTGTACGCGCCGCGTGCCGCGGCGGACACGATGGCGGAGGCGATATACAGAGCAATGGAGGTCATCACAGATGAGTAAGCTCCGACTGGGCCTTGCGCTCACCGGTTCGTATTGCTCCTTTTCCAAACTCGAGGCCGTCCTCCCCGCCCTGTGCGAGGCGTTCGACGTGCTCCCGATCTTCAGCGAAAACGCCCTGCGTGACAGCCGCTTCGGCGACGGGCGAACGTGGCTCGACCGCCTCGAGACAGCCAGCGGCCGCGAGGCCGTGACGACGATCGCGGACGCCGAGCCGCTCGGCCCGGGAAACCGGCTCGACGTGCTCGCGGTCATCCCCTGCACCGGCAACACCCTCGCAAAGCTATCCCACGGCGTGACGGACAGCGCCGTCACGATGGCCGCGAAGGGACACCTCCGAAACGGCAAGCCGCTCGTCCTCGGCGTCTCCACCAACGACGGCCTCGGGGCCTCGGCGGAGAACATAGGCCGGCTGCTCGTCCGCAGGCACATCTATTTCGTGCCGTTCGGGCAGGACGACCCGGCGGCAAAGCCCACGTCCCTGAGCCTCGATTACGCCCGCATCGTCCCCGCCGTGACCGCGGCATACGAGGGGCGGCAGATACAGCCGATACTGGTTTGATAAGGCGGTACCGTTTGAAACGGTATCATCCCACAGAAAAAGGACTCTGCGCGGGATGGTGTCAGCCCAAAAAACAACCGGATGCCGAAGCATCCGGTTATTTTTATGGTTTGCGGTTGGGTTTTCGGTTTGATCAGACAGCTTGTCGATCAGGCCATGGCGCCCTCAACCTGGCTCGCGGCGGCCTCGCCGGCCTGGAAGGCTTCCCAGGTGGAGATGCCGACCGTCGTGAAGAGCATATCCCAGGGGCTCTCGTCAAGGGGCATTTCGTCCCAGGAGCCGATGGCCTCCACCTGGCCGATGAACTCGTCGAGGTCGGGGGCGTTGCCGCCGGCGGCGTCGATGAGATACTGCTGATAGTCGGCCCAGGTCACGCCCGCGGCCTCTTCGCTCGCGGCAGCGCCGGTGTCGGCGATGGCCGCGGCGGCGGCCGCTACGTCGAGGGTGCCGTCGGCCGTCACGCCGCCGCCTACGGAGCCGGCGCC